>AP027304.1:3618140-3922675 GCA_036322835.1 Tenuifilaceae bacterium CYCD
ACATATGAATAACAATCGAGTGATTAAAAGTGTTGGCATTTTTCTTTTTTGTTTAGTTAACCTATCCGCTTTTGCCCAAAAGGGAAGTATTGAGGGTGTAATAATCGACAAACTAAGAGCGGAGACCCTAGTTGGTGCAACTGTAGTTATTCAAGGAACAACTAACGGAACAATAACCGATTTCGACGGTAAATTTATTCTGGGTAATCTAGCCCCAGCAACCTATAATGTTGTGGTTTCATTTATTTCCTATAAACCAGTTGTTATTGAAGGAATTAAGGTAGAAGCCAATAAAGCATCAGTAATTAATGTTGAACTGGAGGAAGTCACAACTGCCATTGAGAGCGTTACGATTACTGCAACACGACGAAGTAACACAGATGTTGCAATGATAAGTGCCATAAAAGCAAGCAATATTGTTGCAAATGGAATTACTGCACAGCAAATTACCCGCACACAGGACAAGGATGCCTCGGAGGTGATTAAGCGAGTTCCCGGAATATCGATTATTGAGGACAGATTTGTGGTAGTTCGCGGCTTGAACCAACGCTACAATAGCGTATGGATCAACAATGCATCGACCCCATCGAGCGAAACCGACCAAAAAGCGTTCTCGTTCGACATTATTCCCAGCTCTATGATCGACAATATACTTATCGCAAAAAGTCCTTCGCCAGAACTACCTGCCGATTTTACCGGTGGTTTTATCAAGATTTACACCAAGAATATGCCCGAAAAAAATTTCTTCCAAGTTGGATATTCAAGCACTTACAACACTGAGGACGATTACTCCAGTTTTCAACTTATAAACAAAGGTAAGTACGATTGGTTGGGTATTGACAACGGGGAAAGAGCCCTACCCGATAACTTTCCAAGTACATTAAAAGGTTTATCCAACTCTCAACTGGCAACATTAGGTAAAGAGTTTAACAGCAACTGGGCTCCCAAGAAAGTAACTGCTTACCCAGAGCAAAAACTATCGATAAACTTTGGTCGCAGATTTCAAATTGGCGATAAACAAATTGGTACTATTACCAATATCAACTATGGAGTAGCAAATAATTCCGATGTAAAAATCCTTAAAAGTTACCAAGCACAATTCAACTTGGGCGATACCCCTAATTATAACTATAACTATTCCGATAGTTCATTCTCTAGAGTTACAAAAATTGGTGTTTTACATAACTGGGCTTTATTTTTAGAAAAGGGGAATAAAATTGAATTCCGAAACCTCTTAAACATCAATGGTAAAAATACCACCATCGTACGAAATGGATTGAACGGTTACGAAGGCTATACGGTGCGCTCATATCAGGATAAGTATATGTCGCGTGTTTCGTATTCCGGACAGCTGGGTGGCGAGCATAAGTTTGGCGACAATGACAAGAATAAAATTGATTGGGTACTCGGCTTTTCGTACTCTGGTAAGAACGAACCCGATTTAAAACAGCTAAGAACCACGCTTCAGAACGATCCTTTGTTTGCACATTACGGAGAGTATTACGCTTCGGTTGGGCTAACCCCATCGGTTAGCGATGCAGGAAGGCTATTTATGAGGTTAAACGAATACATCTCATCGCTTGGATTTAACTACGAGCGCAAACTTAAGATTGGCAATTGGCAACCATCAATAAAAACAGGGATATACTCGGAGTATAAGGATAGAGCCTTTGATACCAGAATCATTGGGTTAGCCAAAAACTCATCGTATACCGAATCGGTTTGGTTACCTGTTTCAACAATTTTTAGCCCAGATAACATCAACACTGGTACCGATGGTTTCATAATTAAGGAAACAACCAGCAAATCGGACAGCTACAAGGCTAACAATGCGCTAATGGCAGGATATGTTGCGCTAAGCACAAACATCACAAACAAAATAAAGTTTTACGGAGGTGTTCGTGCCGAGTACAACAGTTTACGGTTAGATGGTTACGATAGCTACAATCACGTAGTTAACTTAAAGTCTAACCATCTGGACCTTTTCCCTTCAGCAAACCTAACCTATAATTTCAACGAAAAGAATTTAATCCGCTTGGCAACTGGCCTATCGGTAAACAGACCAGAGTTTAGGGAGATTGCTCCATTTTATTTCTACAATTTTGAGGATGAGGCCGACTACATTGGAAATACCGAACTGGAAAACTGCTACGTTTGGAATTACGATTTACGTTACGAGTACTACCCAAGTTCAAGCGAAACGTTCTCATTTGGAGTATTCTACAAAGATTTTAAATCGACAATTGAATCGACCTATAAGCCTGCAGGAAACCGCCCTACATATACATACAACAATGCAAATCAGGCAACCAGCTTGGGAGTTGAAGTGGAACTTCGCAAATCGCTCGAATCCATTGAATTACTGAAAGATTCTTACATAGTTGCAAACGCAGCCTACATCTACAGCAAGGTAATCTTCCCAAAGGGTTCAATTTTCGAGGACAGAGAGATGCAAGGGCAATCGCCATTCCTAATTAACACGGGTATTTTCTACAGCAACGAGAAGCATAAAATAAATGCCTCGGTACAATACAATGTCATTGGCGACAGGCTAGTGTCAATTGGAAAAGTAAATCAGAACGCCGACCAAAACATCCCAAATATCATTGAGAAGCAAAAACATATTGTAGATCTAACTGTAAGCAAGGAATTCTTTAACTCGGTTGAATTTAAGTTTGGTATCAGAAACCTACTAAATCAAAAAACGATTAGCTACTTCCCTTACCTTAATGGTTCTGGAGATAATAGTTTGTACTTGGATAACAAACGTAGCTCCGATGGTATATCATTCACTTTCGGGATAACGGCTAAGTTTTAGTTGATGATTAGTTAATTGGTTTAAACCCAAATAGTCACCTGTCACTTATCACCAGTCACTTATTTAAACCTCTTAATCTAAACTTAACATTTAAATCATTTTAGTGTAATATTCAGGTAATGTATGGGGATTATTTTTGTTTCAGAAATTAAAACTTAAAACATATGAAAACAATTAGCAAGATTTTAGTTATAGCCCTAGTCGCAGTATCAGTAAACGTAAATGCAAATGTAAAAGGCGACGATAAGAGCGCATCCAACAATTCAACCGCGGTGGCAACCCTAACAATTAGCGGACAGGTTGTTGATAGGGAAACTGGCGAGGCTCTAGCAGGTGTCGCATTAAAAATAGATGATGTAACAATTTACACCGACTTCGAAGGCAATTTTAGCACAACTGTTTTAGGATGCAAAACAGTATCGATCAATGCTAACCTGATATCGTACAATCCTCAGGAGGTAAAAGTTGATGCAACAAGTTGCGATGGAAAAATTAAAGTAGAGCTTAATCCTGTAAAGGACTAAATACAGATTTGATTAACAATTATTCAGAGCCAGATGCCAGTGCATTCTGGCTCATTTTTTTGTGCTTATTCTACATTATTTCATACAAAAACGCATCGCTTTAATCCCCCGAGTTGAAACTCGGGGCTCGTTTTTTCATTTTGTATTTATGACTCGACATTCTTAATTCTTAACAATCTCCTAACAAACAAGTAACGAAAGCGTAATTTTTGCTTAGCTACTACAACATAGGTGTCTCTTACTTTTGTATCAAGAAATAATTCTTAAACCAAAATAAAATGAAAATGAGAAACCTAATTAGAGTGAAAAGCATTTTACTAACCCTATTGCTTATGGGTGTTATAATTGTATCGTGCGATAAGAATGACGACGCAGAACCAAAAGGTGAAAAAGTAACAGTATCGGGTGATATTACCCAAAATACAACCTGGGCTGCTGAGGACACAATTGTTCTGGATGGTTATGTTTACGTAAACAATGGTGTTACATTAACAATTGAGCCAGGCACTGTTATTAAAGGGTTAAGCGATACCAAGGCCTGCTTAATTGTAGAGCGTGGCGGTAAAATTATGGCCGAAGGCACTCAAACAAACCCAATAGTTTTCTCAAGCGACAAACCGGTTGGCGAACGTAAACCTGGCGACTGGGCTGGTATTATTATCTGCGGGAAGGCTCCTATCAACCAAACAGGTGGCGAAGCCGAAATTGAAGGCGGAACAGGCGCTGTTTATGGTGGAACCGATGCAGCAGATAATTCAGGTATTCTTCGCTATGTTCGTATCGAGTTTGCAGGTTATGAGGTAACCAGCGGTAATGAGATTAACGGCTTAACATTAGGGGGTGTTGGAAGCGGAACAACCATTGAGTATGTCCAGGTATCATTTGGCCGCGATGACTCTTTTGAATGGTTTGGCGGTACTGTAAACGCTAAATACTTAGTATCGTACCGTGGTGGCGACGACGATTTTGATACCGACAACGGTTTCAGCGGTAACATTCAGTACGGTTTTATCCTACGTGGCCCTGCTGAAGCGGATAAATCTGACGCTTCGAACGGTTTTGAATCCGACAACGACGCTAATGGCTCATCAAACTCTCCTTTAACCTCTGCAAAATTCAGCAATATCACAATTCTAGGTCCTTACGCAACAAAAGATCAATCAGGTGTAAATCCAAACCATAAGTATGGCTTAAGATTGAGAAGAAACACTCACCTTAACCTTTACAACTCAATTATTGCTGGTTTTGCAATTGGAATGAAGTTAGAAGGCCCTACAATGCTTGAATACAATGCAACTTCGGGTCCTGAACTTAAAAACTGTGTACTTGCTGGTTGTGTTAAAGATTTCGAGGCTAAAACCGATGGCACATCACTAACCCAAGCGGAGTACGAAACAATGTGGACAAATGGTGGAAACACAATAATTGCTGAAAACACTGGCCTTCAACTTACCAATGCTTGGAACTGGGGCAATGTAAACCCAATGCCACAGGCTGGCTCACCAGTACTCACAGGAGCATCATTTACAGGACTACCCACATTCTTTGAGACTGTAAGTTACAAGGGTGGTTTTGGTACCCAAAACTGGACCTCGGACTGGTGCAACTGGGATCCTGAAAATACAGTTTACTAATTGTTTCATATATCGAATGTCATTCCGGGCAATGTCCCGGAATCTCTTTCATTTATGAATATTGCTATTTCAATATTAAAATTAGGAATCTCTGTAGCAACATTAACAAATATTCTTTGCCGTAATAGTTAGGTTTTATTTATATTTAGACATTAAACTTTGAATTTATGAGACTATTTACTTTGATTATTCTCTTCGTACTACCCATTGGGGTTTTTGCTCAACAAAAGGTTGTGGAAAAGGACGGAAAATATTTTGATGAGAGCGGAAAAATTTACACTGGAGTTTACAAGGAGTTTTTTGAGGATGGAACTTTGAAGTCCGAGATACCCTTATCCGATGGATTAATGAATGGCGAGGTTAAGATTTACTTTAAATCGGGTAAAATTAACGAGTTACGAACTTATACCAAGGGCGAAAAGGATAATAAATGGGAAACGTGGAACGAGGCAGGACAAAAACTATCGGAGGCTCACTTTTCGATGGGAAAAAAGAGTGGTAAATGGTTTGTTTGGGACGAGAACGGAACTCTACGTTACGATATGGAATACCTCGACGGTGAAAAGCACGGCACTTGGATTATTTACGATGAGAAGGGTAACCTAGTCTCCAAAAAAGATTATTAATTATTCATCAACATACTTACTCTAATTCCGGGAAAAAACCCGGAATTTTCTTTTGGTTGAAACGATATTATTCATTTTCGTTACTCCTGTTCCGTAAAAAAACTTACTTTTGGTGTCTATTTTTTTCGGTGTAAATTACACTAACATTTTTTATTCTGACGTTTATGGTAAGTTTTAAAGATCGATTAGTTTGGATTACAGGTGCGTCATCGGGAATTGGAAAAGAAATCACAATTCAACTGGCCAAGGAAGGTGCCAAACTGCTAATATCGTCAAACAACCCAACGGAACTTAGCGATGTGGCAAAAATCTGTAAGGATTACACCAATTTCTGCATCGAGATTCCAATCGACCTATCCAATCCCCAAGAGGTAAAACAAATTGCCGACGATACTATCAATAAATACGGCACAATCTACCTACTAATCAACAATGGAGGAATAAGCCAGCGCTCGTTGGTTATGGATACGCCCATTGAGATTGACAGAAAACTTATGGAGATTGATTACTTCTCCTACGTTATCCTCACAAAATCCGTTCTCCCAGGAATGATTGCTGCAAAGGAAGGCTACATTGCTGCCACTAGCAGCATATCTGGAAAATTTGGATTTCCTTTACGCTCAGCCTATGCCGCAGCGAAGCATGCCATTCAAGGATTCTTCGAAACACTCCGGGTTGAAATGTTGCCTTACAACGTATCGGTAACCATAGCTTATCCCGGACGAATAAGAACCAACATATCACTCAACGCTATCGACCAAAATGGCAAGGCTCACGGAGTAATGGATCCGGGACAAGATACTGGATTATCGGCCAAGGAATGCGCTAAACGATATATAAAAGCGATCAAGAAACGAAAACCCGAAATATTGATAGGCAAAGGTGAGCTCCTAGCCGTTCATATCAAAAGGTTATTCCCTTCAATCTTTTTTAAAATTGTACACAAAATAAGTCGAACATAATAATTCAATCCATGGAAAAGATAATATACGGAATTCAGCAGGTTGGTGTCGGCGTAAGCAATATGCGCCAAGCCTGGAAATGGTATAAGGAATTTTTAGGTTTTGATATCCGCATTTTTGAGGACGATACTGTTGCCGAGCTAATGCTACCCTACACAGGAGGTCAACCACAGCAACGCCATGCTGCACTTGCCTTGAATATGCAAGGTGGTGGTGGAATGGAGATATGGCAGTACAAAGGGCGTACCCCAATGATGCCTGAAATCCACGTACAAATTGGCGATTTTGGAATTTTTGCCGCCAAGGTTAAAAGTCCAGATGTTAAAAAGGCTTACGAATTTTTAAAATCCAAAGGAGTAGAAACTGTTTGCCAACCAACATCGAATCCCAATGGGAATCTACATTTCTTTATAAAGGATCCATACGGAAATTACTTTGAGATTTACGAGGAGAAATTTGTTTTTGTAAACAAAAACAAGGCAACCTCAGGTATGGGCGGTGCAATTATTGGAGTTAGCAAAATTGAGGATTCGTTAAGGGTTTACAAAACGATACTTGGATACGACAAGGTTGTTTACGATAAAACTGGCAAGTTCGACGATCTTATTTCGTTACCCGGTGGTGATGGAAACTTTCGGAGAGTTCTTTTAACCCATTCACAGCCTCGTAAAGGTGGTTTTGCTGAGTTCTTTGGAACATCGTACATTGAACTGGTGCAGTGCACCGACAGAATTCCAAGCAAAATCTTCAAGAACCGTTTTTGGGGCGATTTAGGCTTTATCCACCTTTGCTTCGATATGAAGAATATGGACGCACTTGAAAAGGTTTGCAACTCTCAAGGTTTTCCATTCACAGTAAACTCAAACGTAAAGCATAACGATAAGGGCAGTTTCGATATGGGCGAGGCCGCAGGGCACTTCACCTACATTGAGGATCCTGACGGTACATTAATTGAGTTTGTGGAGGCACATCGCATTCCTTTGGTTAAACCGTTAGGAATCCAACTAAATATGGACAAACGCGATCCTAATCAACCTATTCCTCGTTGGATTATAAAAATGCTAAGTTTGAAAAAAGCGAACGATATATAGAACTTAAGGCTGTCGAAACCGACAGCCTTTTTTTTACTCTAAATCCTCAATTGCCTTTGCCATCCGTTTAATTCCTTCCTCAATTTTCTACTCGTGACATCTAGAAAATGGAAAACTTCAACAATACTCAGCGATAATTGTAATAAACAAATGGTATTGGATTAATGGAGTATTGAAGTACAGGCTATAATATTATAGAAATATAGTTGATATAATCAATCCTCTACTCCATCACTCCTTAATTTTTTCCGTTATACAAACCTACACACCTCATCTAATGCTTTCCTATTCCTTGGCGACATTGACCTCTCCTTCAACTTTTCGGGCAGTTCATCAATACTACCGGGCAAACCAATTGCTATAACAGCGCCTATCTGCTGCGAATCAGGAATTGATAAATTTCCTCGAAGAATCTCCTTATCAAATCCACCCATAACGTGAGTTATAAGCCCCATTGATTGTGCCTGAATAAGCATACTGCTTGTAGCCAAACCCAAATCGTGGAGGGCATAGTAATTATCGGCTCCATTATGGCTTAACTTGATTTCAACCGCTGTGGCAACCAGTACCGATGCATTTCTGGCCCACAGTTGATTGGGCTCTGCAAGAGCGTTTAGAATCCTGCTAAATCCGGCATCCTTCTCCCTGCGTGCAACATAAAATCGCCAAGGTTGCTCATTGTAAGCCGACGGAGCCAAACTAGCCGCAGTCAAAAGTTGTTTAATATCCTCAATGCTGATATGCTCAGGCCGAAATGCCATTGCGCTACGGCGGGTTTCTATGTATTCATTAACTCTCATAGATATTAAGTTTAAATGATTCGTAAAACATTAAAAAGAGCAAATGGTTGAATAAAATTACAAAATAACCTAGCAAAACCTATAACTTTTAAATATAATACAAGATATTATATACCTTTGCGCAAGTAAAATAAACCCACTACAAGTTCCTCGCCTATTCCGCTGTATAAAAATGAGGATTTAACAAAACTAGGGTATCCAGTATTTTCAAAACTCAAAAAGAGTATTGAAAAAAGTATAATATCTATTTCATTCAATAGATATTAATTGGTATTTTCATAAATATTAATTCACTATCAAAGTATTTTATTATGAGTTTGCACAAAAAATACTTCTCCGATTACCATAAAGCCGGAGGAGTTAAGGAGTTACTTTTTATTGCACTTCCTATGATTATCTCTACAGCCTGCGACGGAGTTATGACCTTTACCGACAGGCTATTCCTTGCCAGAGTTGGCTCAGAACAGATGAATGCAGCAATGGGAGGCGGTGTTACTATGCAGATGTTAATGTTTTTCTTTGTTGGGCTTACAGGCTACACCACAGCATTGGTGGCACAATACTTTGGGGCGAACCAGAAAAGCAACACAACGGTAGCTGCTTTCCAAGGAATATTGATTACACTACTGGCTTGGCCAATTATAATGATGATAAAACCAGTTGCAATAGCCTATTTCCATTTTATGAACATCCCTGCATCGCAAATTGGATTTCAAATCGACTACCTGAATATACTGGCCTGGGGTTCTATTTTTGGGATGATGCGGTATACGCTTGGTTGCTACTTTACGGGTATTGGCAAAACCAAAATAGTGATGGTAGCAACCATCACAGCCATGGTGGTGAACATTGCTCTGGATTACATTCTAATATTCGGCAAGCTTGGCTTTGCCCCAATGGGAGTAAAGGGCGCTGCAATTGCCACAATTCTTGGGTCTTTTGCAGCAATGGTAATCCTAATTGCTAACTACCTTAACCATACAAACAGGAAAGAGTTTGCAGTAACACATTCGTTCAGGTTTAACCCTGAAATCATGAAAAAACTGCTTTACTACGGTTACCCGGCAGGACTAGAGCTATTCCTAAATTTCTTTGCATTTGCCACAATGGTTTCGCTATTCCATTCGCAGGGCGATCATGCTGCAACGGCCAGCACAATAATGTTCAACTGGGATCTGATGTCGTTTATTCCCCTACTTGGAGTAGAGATAGCGGTAACCAGCTTAGTTGGAAGATACATGGGCGCCGGTAGACCACAGGTTGCGCACCGTACCGCGCTATCGGGTATCAAAACCGGGATATTCTACTCGGTAGCAATACTAATACTATTCGTATTTGTACCCGAAACGCTGGTTAGAGTATTCCACCCAAAAACTCCCAGCATGGTATTTGAGCAAGCCGTTCCCATTGCCGTTTCTATGATTCAAATAGCATCGCTGTATGTGCTTGCCGAGGCTGTTATGGTTGCATTGGTTGGCGCGCTACGCGGTGCTGGCGACACCTTTTTCACAATGGTAGCATCGGTAGCAGCACACTGGGCATTTGTTCCCATACTCTACCTATCGCTCAACGTGTTTAAGCTATCCATAGCCGTAAGCTGGCTGCTGCTGGTTGTATTCTTTTTGCTATTCGGCATAGTACTTATTGTTCGATTCCGAAGCGAGAAGTGGAAAAAAATAAAGGTTATTCACTAATGGAAAACGAGGGTTATAATACCCTCGTTTTTATCAATATCACCCCCACTGGCTTAGCCTGACCTCAACAATGGATTAACATCGGTGCTCTTGTTAACAATATTGCATGGAAAACAGATTGGTATAGAACTATTGATATGGGATGGAACAGATCATTTTACTTTACAATTTACACAAACAGTGACTCAATAACCTTATACTTAGATGGCAACTTCACGGAAGGAGAATACAAAGACATGTTTTTTGATTTTACTTTTGTGCTCAGGAATATATCACTAAATAAATTTGAAGACATTGAAATGTTGAATGGGCTAACTTTTACCCTTGATGGAATAGAAAATTATGTAATGATTGAAGAATTTGAGGGAGTACTTAAAGACAATGTCCATTCTCTCTATGGAGGAAAAGGACAACTTGAATTCAAAACCGTCAAAAAAGTAAATTATACCTGACCGAGAGGCAATGGTGAAAGGTACTATCCTTTAATAGTAGCGGGCACATTTGAATTCAAATTTGAAAAAGACTCAATAAATGCTGAATCAGGCAGATTTGACTTTGAAATCAATGAAAATTATCTAGATCAAAATTAAAAATTCCTAACAGTTGGCTATATAAAACTTATTGTATATTTGGATAAACTACATATATCTAATACTAAAAGCCATGAAACATGTATCTGAAATTTTATTTATTGTGTTGTCAACCTGTTTTCTAAACGTAAAGTCCCAGGAACCTAGCAAAGACACATCCTCCTTTAACTGCACTGAAACAATACTAAAGCAAGAGATGTTGAGGGCATCAAGAATTGACACCATTGAGAAATCATCCAACCTAATTGCAATTATGGGGTTTGATGCAGACAATCGAGTTGTGAGAAAAGAATCCCAGTTTTATTCGAAAGAACTAGATTTAAAATGGAGCCAGGTTGAATTATTTAATAGTAAGGGAAACATTGTTCTTGAAATCAATGAAGGGATAATACCTTGTAGACATTCTTTCGAATACGACAACCAAAATCGGCTGATTGTAGAAAAGTTCTTCGCGTTTGGTACAGAAGAAAAGAAAATTGAATATAAATACGACAATAAAGGAAAACTCCTCGAAAAAGTTGAATCCTAACAAGGATGTTCCTCGCCCTCTCCGGCCTTGGCTAAGCGTAGTCTCCCGACTACGCTTTTTTCACGTTCGCTGGCGCGCGTTTGCAACGCGTGACATTTACAACCCCACCCCCATTGCAATGCAAACCAGCGCAGCGCCGCCACTCCGTGCATCGCCTATTTAATGCTTGCGGTAAAGTAAAAGCAATAGCCCGGGAGTCCGGGCTATTGCTTAATCGGTAACAGCTTGCGCGGGAATTTAGTTCCGCGTCAGCTCCACGTTCAAATCGCTCAGTTCGCCGGGCGTTACGGCCACGGTTACCACCGTATCGCGGTAGCCCGCCTTGCTCAGCGTTACCCGGTAAACACCGCTGGGCAGCGATTTAATGTTAAAGCCCCCCTTCTCGGCCGTTACCTTGGTAAGCACAACCTCCGGCTTAATGCTGCTAATGCCATTGGCCGCGGTGGCAGCGGTATCCTGGGCGCACTCGGGGCAAAAGCTAACGGTTACCCCCTTCAGCGGCTCGCCCGTGGTGGAATCGGTAACCATGCCCTTGAGCGTAAGCGAGCCCGATCCCGTATTAACCAGCTTGCGGGCTGTGCGGTACCCGCTGTAAAAGCTGGATTCCGTAAGCCGTACAATCTCCACAGCGGCATCCATTTTTTCCAGCGCTGCGTTTGCCTGCTTAAACAGCTGCTCCAGGCGCAGGGTGGCCTGCCGTGTTACGGTGGTGCCTAGCCGGGGCTTAGCAAGCGCTGCAATATAAGCCTCAATGGCGCTAAGCAGGGCAGCCTGGCTCTCGGCAGTTATGCCATACCCGGCCAAACTATCGATATTGGACTGACCCCGATCGTAAATAATCTGCGAGTAGTCGCGCAAATCGGTATCGGAAAAGTTTCGGAAGCTACTCTCCGGGATATTCACCTCGGCAAGAAGGGGAAGGTTATTGGAAAGCTTAGCAAACGCGGTTTGCTTGCGCGCGCTATCGGCCACCAGGGTTATTAGGGTAGCGGCTAAATGCTTCTTATCGGAAGCGCCACCCGTCCTGTCTACCTTTTGCTGGGTCGACATGGTTGTAATTTCCCGAATAGTACCGCTTAGCACTGTTCGGTTTTCGTCAAATAGTGGGAGTTTTTTGGTAATGGATGGGTACTGGTTGCAGTATTCGTCTACTGTAATACACATCATCAGCCTAATTTCCTGTGAATTTGTCATAGCTTTTAAATTGTTTAATAGTTTGATATTATGTGAATTATAAAACCATAATACTAATTTAAGGAAAAAGTAATTAGCAATCAACTTATTGCGTAAAAAATTTCGAATAAATTACTTGATTAGTAGCGCATTACCCATTTTATCGGGATTTCCAGAATCGCAGGTAATGGAGCTGTTACACCCACTAGGAACGCTAAGCTATTGCCGCACAATATCCCAATGGCCAGTAAAGCCTTACCAGCCCTTACCCAAGCGGCGCTGAATTGCGGACAACCCCGCAAAAAGGAAACTGTATTTTAAAAGTTAGCCGCTACACACCCTGCAATGCGGCATCGAACAGGAAAAAGCCATAACGAGATGGCTAAAACAATACGTGAGATTAAAAAAATAGGCCGTGAGTTGCTAAAAAGGATCAGTGAGTTGCCGAAAAGGGTCAGTGAGTTGCCGAAAAGGATCAGTGAGTTGCCAAAAAGGGTCAGTGAGTTACCGAAAAGGATCAGTGAGTTGCCGAAAAGGATCAGTGAGTTGCCGAAAAGGGTCAGTGAGTTGCCGAAAATAGCTCCTAAGACATTAAAAAGGGTGAACGAGATGGAAAAAATGGGGTTTGTTCACAAAAAAACTAACAGCAATCAACCAACAATCTACAGTGAGTATTCTTTAGCTTAAATTATACTAATACACAATGCAATAACATCCCTATTGCTATAAATTCAGCTATCTTTCGCTGGCATCCAATCTTCTAAATGTGTTTTGTTTATGCAAAAGAAGCACTACATACTCTACCCCATTCTGCTATTAACGGCTGTTGCGCTATGCCTGAGCATTAATGGTATGGCCAAGAAAAACGAGCCGCAGGAACCGCACGCCAAGGAGCAGGGAACGGCCATTGTTATTACGGGCGCAGCCGCAAAAATATCGCAGGAGGCGGCTCTACTGGAGTACCTGTACAATAAGGGCATGCTTAACGATGTGGTATTCATCTCGGGGGCTAGCTCCGGAGGGCTAAATGCGGTTGTGCTAAACGGAATTCTCTCCGGTAAGCTAACCTGGAAGGAGTACCGCGAGTTTCTGGCAAAGCTTAACAACGACGATATTTTTAGGGTGAATGGGAATAAACTTCCGGTGGATACCGAGCCGCTCCGCAACCTAATTATCAACTTTATATCCCATCGATTGGGTTACAAAACCCTAGCCGATTTGCCAATACCAACATCGCTATCGATAGTAAACCTAAAGGCAATTCCCCTAAAGGAGCGCACCCTCCGGCTATGCAATAAAAAGATAAACCCCGAGAGCGATTCATCTCTAAGCATTGTGGATGTGCTTATGGCATCCACGGCCTACCCCATCGCCTTCCCGCCCACTCTAATTAACAACGTAAAAACGATCCCTAACATACCCTACTACGATGGCGGAATAGCCGAGGATAGGGTTCCATTCGAGGCCGTTGCCCAGTTTGAACGGCACAGGGGTCTCAATGTAAAAAAGATGATTATTGTGAGCCGTACACGCGATACAATTCCCATTGCCGAGGAGCTAACCCCTTTTCAAGGAATTGAGTTTAAAGCAATAGATAGGATGGAAGTGTCGCCCGAAACGTTCTCCTACCGGGGATTCCAGAAAAGGTTAAAGGATCTGGAAAAGGATTATCCACGCTTAGCCGATAAAACCTTGGTGTTTTTCCCTAACCTCGAAGAAAAATTCCTGATGTTCGACTTTAGCACCCTTGCCCAGCAGTACGAGCTAACCTACCATTGGGCAAAGAGCAACAGCCCCATTCCGCTAAAGCAATACATGGAGAATGAAGGAACGACCAAGGAACGCTTTAAAATAGATCTTTCGCCGCTGAATAGGCGCAACCAATCAAAGCAATCGATTACCGAGCAGACTACGAATAAATAGATCTTACAGTAGCAGGATCGTCGCTTAGGTAAACGGGTTCATCGTCCGTAGCCGCAATCACCAGCACCCGATCCAATGTAATGGACAGGTTAAATTGCGCAGCATCCTTCCACTCGCCCCGCCCCATGGCCGCAACCACCTCGCCTTGCTCCAGAACACCCTCCTTGTAACGAAGAGACTTATTTAAACCGATGAAGTTCTCACTTTTATGGCCATGCGCACAAAGATACTTTTCCAGAACCTCCGTAGCATCCTCCATAAAGCCCGAGGTATAGATTCGATCCTGAACAAGGTAGCTTTTAACCTTTTGGGTGTTAATATGGGCACAGTAACGCCCATCCTTAAGCAAGAATTCTCCTGCTCGCTCCTCCTCTATTATAGTTTTCCAGTACGTGCTTTTCCCATTCGAAACGCGTTGCTCCACCAGAACATAGTAGTAAGCACATTTGCGCCCGGAGAGTGGAGCGTAAAGCGGCTTACCAACAATATCGACCATCCCAACAATCTTGGCAATATCGCCATTCATAAAACCCGAAATATGCTTATCAATCGCATTCTTAAGCTTCCTCCGCACAACCGCCTTCCGGCTAAGGTAACAACGGAAAAATACAATTACAGCAACCAATACCAATACGCCAATAAGAAGAAAGTACTCGGGTTCCATACCTTTAATGTTAAGTGATAAATCAAAGATAATTCAATCTGGGTAAAATTTGTAACCATTCATACAAAAAGCAAATAACAAAACTGTTAAACAGCTGCCATATTTATAAAACAAAAAAAATTACTTAATTATTACTATATATCAAATCCTCCATCAATCAAAAAAATAGTATAAATTTGCACGCCCTTTACACATACTAAATACAATATAAGCGCACTGCAATAGTTTCTCCCAAAAAACGTTAATAATGTTAATTCAAACACTTTTTTCACAACTTTTGTAGAGGTAGATATCGTAAAGTAGCATCAGGTAAAGCAGCAAGTATAAATGATACAGCAGAACTATAAGATTAGCAGCATCGATAATTTAGTCGATATACTTAAATCTAAGGAATTAACCCAAATAGAGGATTACAAATCGTTACTGGTACAAATCTACTCTGCCAAAAACACCCCGCAGTGGTACTATTTATTGGGGAACTGCATAAAAGCAGCATTCCCTTCGGCAGTTGTAGTGGGCACATCATCGGTTGGCGAAATAAGCAACGGACGGATGTATACAAGCTCCACCATAATTTCATTTACCTTTTTTAAATCATCATCAATCAAACTATTATCACACGAGTGCAGCAAAGGCCAAGAATTAGACATTAGCAATGCAATAGTTGATAGTTTACACTTGATGCAAACCGAGATAAAAGGGCTCCTACTACTTACAACTCCTCCGCAAATAGATGCAATGCTAGTACTAAATAGAATAAATGAAAAATCGACAGGTTATCCGGTATTTGGAGGAGTATCGGCGGACTATTCCAACAAACCAAAAGCTGTTATATTCGACGGAAACATCTGCCACGCCCAGGGTGTGATTGCGGTTGCCTTTTACGGGGATATTCAAATTGAACCCTATACCTACCTAGGATGGATTCCCCTAAGTAAAGAAATGACTATTACAGAAACCGACGGGATGATTGTGAAAACAATCGATAATCAGCCCGCGTTTTCGGTTTACGAACGATACCTTGGACTAAAAATTGAGGATGAGTTCTTTCAGAACGTGATGGAATTTCCGTTCCTAATAAAGAGAGATGGACAAACCATTGCACGCGTCCCCTTTGGAGTTAACAAGCATAATGGCGCAATTGAATTCCACGCCGATATAAAAGCAGGAGAAACGTTTCGGATCGGTTACGGGAATCCTAGCACCATAATAGACGAATCAACGCATATTCAGAATCAAATTCAGGGATTCCAGCCCGAAGCAATATTCCTTTACAGCTGCATATGCCGTCGGCACTTACTACAGCATGATGTAGAGCTCGAAACAATCCCGTTCAACAAAATTGCACCAACCTCGGGTTTCTATACATTTGGAGAGTTCTACGCTAAGGGTAGCAATAAATACCTGCTAAACTCGTCGATGGTTGCCGTAGGGCTCCGCGAAAGCATCCAAAATGGCTCCACGCACAACATAAAAACAGAACGTCTCATAAACAATCAGCAACTAGTCGATTCGGATCAGCATCAGCATGCACAAATAGTATCCCGGTTGGTAACATTTATCAACACTACCACCCAGGAACTCGAAGAACAGAACAAGCAGTTCAAAACGTTAATCGAGCAAAAGAACCAATTCCTAGGAATGGTTGTTCACGATCTCCGCAACCCAATTGGGGTTATCCAGGGCTTTTCCGAAATTCTCGGCAACAGGGTTGATGACGAAAACAAACGCTACACACAAATAATATCGCATGTTAGCGCTGATATGCTTAACCTTGTAAACGATTTCTTAGATATCTCGAAGATGGAAGCCGGAAAACTTGAACTAAAGAAAACGGATGTAGATTACATTCAGTTTGTTGAGAATAACATCACCTTGAACAGAATGCTATCGTCAAGTAAAGAAATCGAAATAAAATCCGATTTTCAGCTAAGCAGCCAAACAATAGCTATCGATAGCAGAACAATAACTCAAGTGCTAAATAACTTAATAGGCAACGCCATAAAGTACTCAAAACGGAATACCACTATAACGGTTAAAATATTAACCGAAAACAACCAGATAATTACGCAGGTTATAGACCAAGGCGTTGGAATCCCTAAAAACGAAATTAAAAATATTTTCAAACCGTTCAGTAGAAGCAGCATAAGTCCAACTGAAGGTGAAAGCAGCCATGGATTAGGCCTTGCCATCGTAAAAAAAATTGTTGAGCATTACGGAGGCTCTATTAGCGTATCGAGCGTTGTAGGAAAAGGCTCAACGTTCTCGTTCAGCCTACCAATCAACTAAAAGTTCAACGTTTAAAGGGAAAGCAACACCCCCCCAAATACAAATATCGCTCCATCAAATAGCAAACAATTTTGGTTTTAACACAGCACCAACAAGGCTTGCCATAACTTACTGAGTATCCACCCGAATATACATTAATGTTCTTAGCATTATGTTTCTTAACATATTGATCAAAAGCATATCATGCTTTGAAATTTCGGAAAGTAGCATTAACCTTGCATAAATGATTATTGAAAACTCAAAAACATACAAATAATTAATAATCAGTAAACTAATTTAGCCATGAGTAAAATGACTCCAAAAGATTACATGGATCGCGAAAGTAAATTTGGCGCCCATAACTATCACCCACTTCCTGTGGTATTAGAAAAAGGAAAAGGCGTAAAGGTTTGGGATGTAGAAGGAAAAGAGTACTACGATTTTCTTTCGGCATACTCCGCAGTTAACCAAGGCCACTGCCATCCAAAAATTGTAAAAGCATTAACAGATCAGGCTCAAATTTTAACCCTTACATCTCGTGCTTTCTACAACAACGTTTTAGGCGAATACGAAGAGTTTGTAACCAAGTATTTTGGCTACGACAAGGTTCTACCTATGAACTCAGGAGCCGAAGCTGACGAAACAGCGCTTAAACTAGCTCGTCGTTGGGGTGTTGTAAAGAAAGGCATACCTAACGATCAGGTTAAAATTATTTGCTGCGAGGGGAACTTCCACGGTCGTACTATTACAATTATTACCATGTCCAATGACCCAGATTCGTATGCAAATTACGGTCCGCTAACACCTGGGTTTATCCGTATCCCATACAACGATGCCAGTGCGCTAGAAAAAGTTTTGAAAGAACATGGTAAAACCACCGCAGCATTCATACTTGAGCCAATCCAAGGCGAGGCTGGTGTATTTGTTCCAGACGAAGGTTACTTGAAAAAAACATACGAACTTTGCAAGAAAAACAACGTGCTTTTCATTGCCGACGAGGTTCAAACAGGTATTGCCCGTACCGGTAAAATGCTAGCCTGCGACCACGAAGGCGTTCGCCCCGATATTCTTATCCTGGGTAAAGCAGTTTCTGGTGGTGTTATGCCCGTATCGTGCGTTCTTGCCGACGATGAAATTATGCTAACCATCAAACCCGGCGAGCATGGATCAACATTCGGTGGAAACCCTGTAGCCGCTAAAGTTGCTATTGCTGCTCTCACCGTTATTAAGGAAGAAAAATTAGCTGAGAATGCTGAGAAAATGGGTAAAATATTCCGCGATGAAATGAACAACATCAAGAGCGAAATGATTGAGATTGTTCGCGGTAAAGGTTTACTCAACGCCGTTGTAATTCGCAACAAACCTGGCAAAACAGCTTGGGATGTTTGTGTAGCAATGGCCGAGAAAGGTGTTCTTGCTAAACCTACCCATGGTAACATCATTCGCTTTGCTCCTCCTTTAGTAATCACAGAAGCAGAGTTACGCGATGCTATTGGTAGAATTAAGGAAGCATTCAAACAATTCGAATAGTTTGTTAACAAACATTAAAAGCTGCCCTAGGGCAGCTTTTTTTAATTAAACCATTCAATATTTGCAATATCTATTAACTCAACTAACATTTAATTAACCTATATGAAAAAAACTTATCTGTATGCATGCTGCATAGCAACAGTGGCTTTTGCAGGTTGTTCGGAGCAGGAGAAGACAAAACCCGCTTTAGATACAGCAAACATGGATTTAACAGTAAAACCTGGCGAGGATTTTAATGCCTATGCCAACGGTAACTGGATTAAAAATGCCAAAATGCCCGACGACAAGTCGCGCTATGGTTCTTTCGATATCCTTAAGGAGGAGAATGATTTATTGGTAAAAGAAATACTAGAAAAAGCAGCCCAAAAAACCGATGCTGTTAAAGGCAGCAACTGGCAAAAGGTTGGCGATTTCTACGCATCGGGAATGGATACCGCTAATATCGAAAAACTAGGATACGAGCCCATTAAGGAAGAACTTAAAAAGATTGCTGATATCAAATCAACCGAAGATCTCCAAAACGAAATCATCGCATTACATCAGCAATACATAATTCCTCTATTCGTTCCATACGCAGGCCAAGATCAGAAAAACACCGAAGTTATTGTTGTTAACCTTGGTAGTGCAGGACTTGGATTACCTGATAGGGATTACTATTTAAATGAGGATCCCCGCTCTGCTGAAATCAGAAAAGATTACGTTGAGCATCTTAAAGCAATGTTTACTCTTTTGGAGTACACCCCAGAACAAGCCGCTACAGTTGCTGATCAAATCATGAAATTCGAAACAAGGCTTGCCAAGGTAACACAAACTCGCCTAGAGCAACGCAACCCATACCTAACCTACAACAAGGTAACCTTGGAGGAAATGCAGAAACTTGCTCCGACATTCAACTGGACAAATTACTTTAAGGGTATAGGCATTGACGCTCCAAAAGATCTGGTTATCGACAATCCCAAATTTTACACCGAAATCAGCAAGATGCAAAACGAGGTATCGCTTGACGAATGGAAAAACTACCTAGTATGGAACGTTGTAAACAGCCGCGCATCATTCCTATCAAGCGCATTCGAAAATCAGAACTTCGATTTTTATAGCCGCAAACTTTCTGGCAAAGAAGTTAATATTCCCCGTTGGCAACGTATTGCTAACACAGCAAATTCTGCAATTGGAGAACTAGTTGGACAAATTTTTGTTGAAACAAACTTTCCTCCTGCTGCAAAAGAAAAAATGGTTGCTTTAATTGGAAATCTAAAACTCGCCTTCAAGGATAGAATCAGCAATTTAACCTGGATGAACGATTCAACCAAAGCTAAAGCATTAGATAAACTTGCCACAATGGTTGTAAAGGTTGGATATCCTGATAAATGGAAAGATTATTCAAACCTCGATATCGTTCGAGATAACTATGCAGAGAATATCAAACGTGCGTCGGAATTCAGCTTCAGAGATAACATGAACAAACTAGGCAAACCAGTTGATAGAACTGAATGGGGAATGACACCACAAACCGTGAACGCTTACTATAACCCGTTGATGAACGAGATCGTATTCCCTGCGGGAATACTTCAAGCTCCATTCTTTAACCTGAATGCCGATGATGCGGTTAACTATGGTGCAATTGGTGTTGTCATTGGACACGAAATGACTCACGGTTTTGATGATCAAGGCCGTAACTTCGACAAGAATGGTATCCTAACCGATTGGTGGACCAAGGAGGACTCTGAAAAGTTCAACGCATTAACTCAACCCTTAGTTGATGAGTACAGCAACTTTGTCGCAATCGACTCACTTCACCTAGATGGTAAGTTAACCCTTGGCGAAAACATTGCCGATTATGGCGGATTAACTATATCGTACCTCGCATTCCAAAAATCGTTGGAAGGTAAAGAGGCTCCAAAGAGCATCGATGGATTTACTGCAAATCAACGCTTCTTCCTATCGTACGCCAACGTATGGCGCCAGATTATCCGCGACAAGGAACTAATGCGTAGAGTTAAGGAGGATGTTCACTCTCCCGGCAAGTTCAGGGTAAACGGTGCTTTATTCAACATTCCCGAGTTTTACGATGCATTCGAGATAAGTCCAAATGACCCACTTTATATTGCACCAGAAAAACGTGCTAAAATATGGTAATAACAAAAAAACCCGACTAAAAGTCGGGTTCTTTATTTTAGATAACCGGATCCTTGTTCCTTCACAATCCTAATAAAATTATCGATAGACCTATCGTATCCCCGTTCAATATCGTTGGGGAAATAGCAGGCTGGTAGTTCTCCGTTTCGGCGATGGTAAGCCAAGCAATCGCAACAAACACCATGTCTTTCACAAGGGTAAGAGCAGTTACAAAACTTTGAATTCGAATCCTTTTTGCATTCCATAAGCAATCAATTTCTTCAAAAATAGTTTTTTGTATTTGAGGATACAAACCATTGAATTTAAATAAATGGATGACCGGAATTGAAATCTTCATAAATCTGTTTAACCTGTGCTATTGGTGTTCTAATTATATCAGAATTAAACCAAAATTTCACTTTGAAATCAAACATTTACTTTGCATTTTTGCAATAAACCACAAATGTTAAAACCTAAACCAATCGAGCATGAGAAAACTATTACTACTGTTATCATTACCCATTTTGCTAACTATGACTAACTGTAAGCCAAGTGAAAATGGAGATAAAAAAGCGGATGTTTCTCCAATCCCACAACAATCTATTAGCAAGGTTACGCAAGAATTGCTCAACAAGTATGGCGATTCCCAAAAGTTCCGCATTGAACGTGGCGTGAACCAAGTTGCTCTGCTTTGGAGAACTACCGACGGCAATATTTCTGAATTCGAAGAATTCTGTAACACACAATTCGTAGCCGATGAGGCCAACCTCGATCAACTTTTCAGCAAGCTATCTTACGGTTACGAAATGCTTAACGGTTATTTCATCCTGTTAAGTAAGGAATTAATGCGTCCTCTTCACTTAGATTGGGGACCTGTTACTCCTATAGATGAACTATTTGGATCGTACAATGCTGCTGCACATATGTCGGAAGATTTATTTGCTAACAAAATTGCGTTTATTACTGCACTAAATTTCCCTTCATACACATTAAAGGAAAAGAGTGAATTGGGCGAAAAATGGAATCGCAAGGAATGGGCTTTCGCTCGTATGGGCGATATATTCACCAGCCGCGTTCCTGCCAACTTAATTCAGAATTTTTCAACAGTAAACACCAATGCCGATACTTACATCAGCGAGTACAATATCTACCTTGGATATTTAGTTAGCGATAACAACGAGGCACTATTCACCGATAAAGATCTTAAACTTATTACCCATTGGGGTTTACGCGATGAGTTAAAATCGCAGTACGCCGATAAAGAAAACGGCTTGGCTCGTCAGGAGATGATTTACCAAGTAATGAAACGTATCATCGATCAAAGCATTCCTAAGGATGTAATCAATAACAACAAGTACAACTGGAATCCTTATAAGAATACTGTCTCAGAAAATGGCAAGGAGGTTGCTTTTGAATCGGAACCTAATACTCGTTATCAACATATTATCAATCAATTCAAGGCTTTAAAAGCAATTGACGCTTATACTCCAAGTATGCCAACCTACATCCAACGCAAATTCGAAGGCGAATTCGAAATACCTGTTGATGAAGTTGAGCAACTATTCACCGAGTTAGTTTCATCGAAAGAGGTAAGAGATTTAGGCAAGATAATTAGCCAACGCTTAGGCCGCGATTTGCGTCCATTCGATATTTGGTACGATGGTTTTAAAGCTCGTAGCGGAATTCCTGCCGAAAAACTTGAGGCAATCACCACTAAACGATTTGCCAACGCAGCTGCTTTTGAGAAAGAACTCTCAAATATTTTGACATCGTTGGGATGGACAAAGGAGAAAGCTCAGTTTATAGGCGAAAGAGTTAAGGTTGAAGCAGCTCGCGGATCGGGTCACGCCTGGGGTGCCGAAATGCACAAGGATAATGCGCTTCTTCGCACAAGGGTTCCTGCAAGCGGAATGAACTACAAGGGTTTCAACATCGCTATGCACGAATTTGGCCATAACGTGGAGCAAACAATCACCCTTCACGATGTTGATTACTACGAAATGCACGGTGTTCCTAATACTGCATTTACAGAAGCCTTAGCATTTGTATTCCAAAAACGCGACTTGGACGTTCTTGGTTTCAAAGAAACCAATCCTGATAAGGTTGCAATGGAAACTCTCGATAACCTATGGTCGTGCTACGAAATCATGGGCGTTTCGTTGGTTGATATCAACCTTTGGAATTGGCTTTACAGCAACCCTAATGCAACCGCAGAGCAGGTAAAAGAGGCTACCTTAACCATTGCAAAGGATATCTGGAATAAGTACTATGCCGATGTTTTTGGATCGAAAGATGAAACCATTCTTGCTGTTTACTCCCATATGATCGACAATCCACTTTACCTATCGGCATATCCAATAGGCCATCTAATCGACTTCCAACTCGAAAAACAGTTTGCAGGAAAATCGTTTGCCAATGAGGTGGAAAGAATCTACTCTCAGGGTCGATTGATTCCTCAACTCTGGTTGAAAAATGGTGTTGGCGAATCACTATCGGTTAAACCAATCCTTGAAGCATCGGGTAAAGCAATTGGTGAACTCTCAAAAAAGTAATTCACTTTAACTCTTAACAAAAAGTAACGGTTGCCAACAATATGGCAACCGTTTTTGTTTAGAATTAATCATATATTTACCAATAAACCCATTTAAGTATTGAGGTTATGATTAAATCAAACAAACTCAATGCCGACAGGCAAACACTTACGGAACTGGAAATATTTCGCGACGATAAGGCGGGCTTAAATATCTTTGATTTGCTCGATAAAACAATAACATCGGGCGGTAGGGATTTTCTCAAGAATCATTTTCAGAACCCATACAACAACGCCACGGACATAATAAATATGCAGGACGCCCTTAAAACAATTACAGCCGAACCTGCAAAGTTTGAAATCCCTTTTACCAAGGAGTTGATGGATAGTATTGAGGTTTACTACTTCTCAAAAAGCGAAGTCTTAATCAGTGGAAATCCAATAGCCCGTTTTCTCGAAGGACTCATTTACAGAATAAAATATAAGGATTTCAAGGAAACAGCGCTTAAGGGATCAAAAAACACGTTGCATTTTGTGCAAGAAGTAAAAAGATATTTCGATAGATTAGAACCCAGTAATCTCCCAAAGATTCTTGAGGATACTTATTTGACAGTTAACGAAATTCTTAACGAAAAGGACATCAAAATGGCTTGCGAGATAAAGAATGTCCAATCGTTAGACTTTATCGACTTAATCACCATCGATCAATGGTTCCGTTCTACACATAAACTTAAAATACTAACTCTACTGGAAATTGCTTACACACTCGATGCCTATACATCAATGGCAAAGGCAAACAAGCAATACAACATGAATTTTCCAGAGATTGTAGATTCTGAAAATTCCGTGCTTGAAGTTGAAAATCTGTTCCATTTATTTATAAAGAATCCTGTCGCTAATAGTCTAAAATATGAAAATGGAAAACAATTCATGTTTCTTACTGGTCCCAACATGGCCGGCAAAACAACATTTCTAAAATCGTGTGGGATAGCAATCTATATGGCGCAACTTGGAATGGGAGTTCCCGCAAAATCAATGAAAATATCACCATTCAATGCACTTTTCAGTAGCCTCAACACAACCGATAACCTAAGCATTGGTTACAGCTATTTCTACAGCGAAGTAATGCGTGTTCGGAAAGCGGCAGAAACCCTACAAAAGGAAAGAAAAGTATTTATGATTTTTGATGAACTATTCAAGGGAACCAATATCAAGGATGCCTTCGATGGATCGATGCTTGTTATTAATGGACTTTTAAAGTGGAAATCGAGTTTATTTATACTGGCATCGCACCTAACCGAAATTTCAAAAGAAATTGATGGGATTGCAAAAGTATTCTTTAGATATTTCGATTCTGCTATAGAAAAAGGGAAACCTGTTTTTAACTACAAAATTTGCGAAGGGAAGTCGAACGAACGCCTAGGGTTAATAATTTTGCAGAACGAAAACATTGAAGAATTACTAACGCCTCAACAATAGATGAAAGTTAGCTTTATACTGGTTGAACCGGCCGTTCCCGAGAATGTTGGAGCCGCCGCACGTGCAATAAAAACAATGGGATTCAACAATTTACGCCTTGTCAACCCTTGCGACCATTTGGATATAAAAGCCCGAATGCTCGCACACGCCTCGAACGATATTCTAGAAAATGCCACGGTTTATCAATCGTTAAAGGAAGCGATTACCGATGTTGACTTTGTTTTTGCCACATCGGCAAAGCAACGCTGGGTAAAATTGGATATAGTTCCATGCAACGAAATTGTTGACTTTATCAATAAAAAGGAGAATACCGTAAGTAGCATTGCAATCGTATTTGGTCGCGAAGAATCGGGACTAACAAACGAAGAAATAGCCCTATGCCACAGGGTTTCCCACGTTCCATTAAAAACGCAGTATCCTTCGCTAAACTTGGCTCAATCGGTAATGATTTATGCTTATACCCTATCCGTTCTAAATATTGAACTAGAAACAAACAATTCTAAAACACAAAACCCCGATAGCCTTAAAGCGCTTATTATAAAAGTACAATCAATACTCAATGCAATAGATCTAGGACCAGACAAACTCATCAACGGTAGAATAATAGAACGAATCACCGAGTTGGGCACCGAGGACATCAAACTACTCCACTCATTATCAAGCGCATTAATATCAAAAATCGAAAAACCGTAAAGTTGATATAAATCATTCTTTCGGCATAAAAAAAATCATCATAGCCGATTTTAGGTTTTCAAAATTGTCATAAATTGAGACAAACAAAAACCTACAACTATGATGAAAAAACTACTCCTAAGTCTAACAACTACACTATTGCTTACCAGTAGTATAGCGGTAGCACAAGAAGAAAAACAAAGTAGCGCTGTAAGTGTAGATTATAGCGTAGATCTTGTAAGCCGGTATGTATGGAGGGGCTTGCTTTATAGTGCAAATCCAAACATTCAACCTACAATTTCTCTTACTGCTGGTAATTTTTCAGTTGGGAGTTGGGCCTCCTACGGAATGTCCCAAGAATATTATTCCGAGGTAGATCTATTTGCAACGTATTCTATTGGAAATTTCTCGTTTACTGTATATGATTACTACAATGAATATGAATCGAAACTCGATTCTGCAGATTACTTTCATTGGGATAGAAAAACAACAGGACATGCTCTTGAAGGGACTTTAGCTTGGTCGGGCACCGAAAGTTTTCCACTAAGCATAACTGGAGCCGTTTTCTTTTATGGAAACGATAGAAACAGTACAACCCTAGATCAAAATTATTCAACATACCTTGAACTCGGTTATCCTGTAACGCTTGGAGACTATAACATTGATCTATTTATTGGAGGTACTTTCAATGAAGGTTTATACAACGATGAGGCAAACATTGTAAACGTAGGTTTTAAAACCAGCAAGGAGATTGAAATAACCGATAAATTCAAACTCCCGGTAAGTGCCACTTTTGCAGTAAATCCCGCAAAGGAGGATATATTTTTTGTAGTAGGAATAACTCTTTAATCTGAAAATACTATGAAAGGAAAATTCTTTTCTATTCAACTCCGACTAGGACTTCTAGTTGGCATTGGCGTTTTTCTTACAGTCGCAATTTTACTTCTATTGAGCACGACTAACGCAATGAAAAATGCCTTCAAATCGGCAAAGGAAAACACAATGGCAATCTCCGAGAATTATGCGAGTATGGTTAAATCCAGAATGGACAAAGCAATAGTAACCTCCAGAACAATGGCCGATGCAATTAGCTTTGTACGGAATAATCCACAACAAGCCATTACAAGAGAACAAGCACAAAAAATGGGAGCCAAAGTACTTTTAAGTGATTCGGACTACCTCGGCTTTACGTTATGCTTTGAACCCAATGCATTCGACGGGAAAGATTCCCAATTTGCCAATACACAAGGCCATGATAAAACAGGACGCTTTATCTCATACCTAACTAAAAATGGAACCGGAGGCTACGTAATAGAACCACTGGTCGATTACGAAAGTGAGGACAAAGCCCCTTGGTACTGGCAACCAAAAAAATTGCTGGGTGAAATTGTAACCGAACCCGTTCTTTACCCCATTCAAGGGAAAATGGTGCTTATGGTTTCGTTCATGACTCCTGTTTTGGATGGCAATCAGTTCATTGGCGTCACTGGCATTGACTACTCCATTGATTTTTTGCAAGAATTGGTATCAAAATCAGACTTTTTTGGGGGACAAGCAAGAATATCAATTGTAAGTTATGAAGGAACTTATGCTGCCAACTCTGCAAAAAAAGATTTAGTGGGCAAAAGCATCAAAGAAACCGATGGAAGTGATTACAACCGTAGAATTGATGAACTCAAAGCTGGGAAAAAATCAGAGTTCGAAACATCCGAATACATGTGTGTATATGTTCCCATTAATGTGGGGAAAAGCAAATACCCCTGGCAAGTCAGACTCGAGGTTCCTATGAATTTAATCACCGAAAACGCCCGAACTCAAATGTGGTATCAAATTACCTTGGGCTTAATTCTATTGACACTTAGCTTAGGTTTGATAATGTTCAACCTACGTCAATCCATAAAACCAATCTACTCTTTGGTTGAAGTTACCGAGAAAATAGCAAAAGGAAACCTAAATATTGAACAAAAAGAGGATATCCGAAATGACGAAATTGGACTAGTGTACAATTCAGTTCATGACATGGCCAATAAACTAAAAGAAATCATCTCGAATATTCGCGATGCAGCGGAAAACTTCTCCAATGCCGCAGCCCAAATGAGCAATGGCAGTCAACAACTTTCCGAGAGAACCAATGAGCAAGCATCATCGGTTGAAGAGGTTAGCAGTTCCATGGAAGAAATGGTTTCGAGCATTCAGCAAAATACTGATAATGCCAAGGAAACTGAAAAGATCTCAAATTTAGCAGCAGTTGGAGGCAAAAAGGGAAAAGAATCTGTTGACACTGCCATAAATTCCATGATGCAAATTGCCAATAAAATTGGTATTATCACCGATATAGCATTTCAAACAAACATACTTGCTCTCAACGCTGCTGTTGAAGCAGCAAGAGCCGGAGAACATGGAAAAGGATTTGCAGTTGTTGCCGCCGAAGTCCGTAAATTAGCAGAACGTAGCCGTGCCGCTGCCGATGAGATAAGTAACTTCTCATCGTACAGTGTTTCAACCGCTGAGGCTGCCGGCAAAGAATTAGAACATATAGTTCCGCATATCGAAAAAACAGCTCAACTGGTTCAGGAAATAACGGCCTCGAGCATTGAGCAAAACGGAGGTGCCGATCAGGTAAACAATGCAATTCAACAGTTGAACAACGTTACACAGCACAATGCATCACTTGCCGAAGAAATTGCATCAAGCGCTGAAGAACTTTTAAGTCAGTCGCAGCAACTTAAAGAGATGGTTGCTTATTTTAAAATGTAATTTCAATAAATATCATAATAAAAACGAGAGGTTTTTCCTCTCGTTTTTATTTTTACATTAATACCTAAAAACTCTCTTTCAATCTATTCGCTAGTCATTATAAACAATGGCTGCATCTCAAAACTCTTATAAAAAGGACGTAGCCTATCAGTATTGTAATATCTAGAAATATTTACAATTTTTTTCTGACTAACCACCACATCGATAGGCATATTATCGTAACGGCCATTCTTTAAAACCACCAATCTACCATGCACTCCCTTTAGAATTAAATCCAAAGCAAGATTACCGAATGCCATGGGAACAATAGAGTCTATAGCATCAGGCTCTCCCCCTCGAACCAAATAGCCCAAATTCTGGCTAATAATATTTACGGTTTTGCCTTTATTATATTTTGCTGATAGTTCCTTGATTTGCTTGGAAACAATATCGCCAATTCCACCCAACTTTGCATGACCAAACGCATCGCGCTCAGTTCCCTGAATTGACATTTGTTCCATTCCTTCAAATGTTGCACCTTCTGAGATTAACATCGTAGAATACTTACTGGGATTATGGTTCCTATCGTCTATAAGCAACTCGGTTAATCGATCCACGCTGAATTTGAATTCAGGGATTACGCAACGGTTAGCCACTCCAGCCATAGTTGGCAACATTGCTGTAAAACCAGCATATCGACCAAAAACCTCCATCACCAAAATTCTCTCATGCGATCCGGCCGATGTCCTGAGCATATCGGTTAGTGCAATGGTACGTGTAACGCACGTGCTAAAGCCAATACAGTAATCGGTGCCAGGCACATCGTTATCCATTGTTTTGGGAATGGCAATCACTTTAAAACCCTCCTGGTAAAGGCGAACACCATAACTTAGCGTATCATCACCTCCAATAGGTATAAGATAATCGATTCCTAGGAACGCAAGATTTTTAATAACCTCAGGGGTTAAATCGTTAATTGCTTTACTATACTTGGATTTTAAATGCTCAGGAACAGTATCTTTTGCCACCTTAGCAGGATTCGTTCTTGAGGTATGTAGAAACGTTCCTCCCGTGCGAAACGCTTTATTAACTCGCTCCTCGGTTAGCACCTCGAAACAGTTACTATTATCGGCACTTTTATCGCGGATAATCTCAATTAAGCCTGCCCATCCACGCCGAAGTCCAATTACACTAAAACCTTCGCGTAATGCCCTAATTGTAATAGCCCTAATTGCAGGATTTAAGCCTGGCACATCTCCACCACCAGTAAGAATACCGATTACAGGTTTATCTTTAACAGCATTTTCCATCGCAATACAATTTAGTGAATACTAAATTTACATCGGATGTTTGTTAATGTCAAGAACTTATGTAAATAAACAGAAAAGCCCCAACCTTAATGGTTGGAGCCATATTAATAATATCTCGTAACTACTTTAACTCATTCTCCAAATACTGATTCAGCGTTTCCACACTAATTCGCTTAATAATAATCTTTTTATTAGAATCTAAGACATAAATCACTGGAGTTGAATATATATCGTACAAATTGCGGAAATTGGAACTGAATGTTGGATCCCATACATTAATCCAGTTCATTCCTTTTTTTTCGATATAATCCATCCATTTAGGCTGATCGCCTTGAGTATAGACCCCATACACCTCCAACCCATTTTCTTTATACTTATCGTAGGTCTTTTTTAACTCAGGGGTAACTTTCTGACAGTGTCCACAATCCGGATCCCAGAAATACACCACAACTACTTTAGATTTTAATTCGCTTAACCTATAATACTTACCATAAGGATTGGGCAACCATAAGTCAGGTGCAGTTTTTCCAATTAGATTAGGTTTAAGCGCAGTAACTCGCTCCTTAAACTTATCGAGCATTTTTTGATCAGCCCACCAAGCCTCACCGCTTAAATAGTACTTTTCGGCAATAGCCACAAACACAGCATCCATACCCATCCTTTCGGAGGTAATAAACTTATTGGACAGCAAGGACAGTACGTACTGAAACATCTCCCGGTTCGCTTTTGATTTTTCCACCAAAGCAATGGCTTGTGGAATTATACTGTCGGGATGAGGAATCAAAACCCTGTCGAAGTAGGTATTAATCTTACCCTCCAGGATTGGTGTTCGCATTAACCTACTATCCGCAAAATCAATATTGTCGAAGTAGTGCAACTTATTAAATTGATAGCTATGCGCCCACTGAAGCGAATCATATTTTTTTGGATCCTTTGGAATTGCTAACTCAGGAACATCAACATTCTTCATAGCCTTAACAATGGCTGCAATAAATTCCCCTTTATGCTTTTCAATAACACTATCCCAGTATTTTACAACCTCAGCATTAAGATCGTTCAACTTATTTTTCAGTTCTTCCGATTTTACTGTATCCTTCAACGCTTCCTTCATTTGATCGGATAACTCCTTGTTCCGTTTTTGCATATCAACCATAAACCTCTGATAATCGAGGAATGCCTCATTCTCTGGAGATTTTAAGAACTTTATATTATCCTGAAAATTATCCTTGGTTGTTTTAACCGAAAATTGCTGATTATCGCTTACTAATAACTCAAAATAGGTTTTTCCTGGCAGTATTACCAAGTAAATTCCCCCTTTCAGTAAAGAATCACCTGTAAAAACAGCTAAGCCTTTAGAATCGACTCTTGCGGTATCGCAAACATACTTTTTATCGCCCAAATGATATCCCAATAGCAAAGATGTGTCCTTTAATCCGTCAACTTGAACTTCAATTCGATAAGTAGGCTTTTGGGCAAAAACAATGGACGTAACCAAAATCAATGCCGAAAAAGTAAGTAATCGCTTCATATCAAAATATTTATTTAATTACATAACCAATTGTGCACATCAAAAATAGTTAAAAAGAAAATTAACCTCTTGATTTTTCTGTTAATAGTTCAACAATTAGTTTGAATTCTTGTTAAAGAGTACAAACCACATGCCTAAAACGTTTTCAATCATGCTAAACGAACCCAATAGCCTTATTAACGAGGTAAGCCCATACTTGCTACAGCACTCGTACAACCCAGTTAAATGGTATGCTTGGAACGATGAAACACTCGAAATTGCAAGAAAAGAAAATAAAATGCTGCTTATAAGCATAGGCTATAGCAGTTGCCATTGGTGCCATGTCATGGAAAAGGAATCGTTTATCGATTTTGATGTGGCGGAAATAATGAATCGCAACTACATCTGTATTAAAGTAGATAGGGAGGAACGTCCGGACATTGATCAAATTTACATAAATGCCGTTCAAATAATAACCCGCCGAGGCGGTTGGCCTCTTAATTGCTTCGCATTACCCGATGGTAGGCCTATTTATGGAGGAACATACTTCCCAAAGGATCAGTGGAAAAATATTCTTGAGAGCCTTCAAGAAACATGGATTAACGAACCAGAAAAGGTAAAAGAAGTCGCCGAAGAACTAGCACAAGGTATCTCAAATTCTGAAATCATAAATAGAAAAACACCTGTAGAATCGCTAAATATCAAAGAATCGCTAAATAATAGTATTCATGAAATTCTTCCCGCACTCGATTTTAGAAACGGAGGAACAGCAGGTGCACCAAAATTTCCTATGCCTGGATTTCTGAAACTTCTTCTTAAATATTCGTTTCATTCATCCAATGCCGAAATTACCAAATTCGTTGATATTACACTGGGTAAAGTTGCGAATGGAGGCATTTACGACCATATTGGTGGAGGCTTTTTCAGGTACGCGGTAGACGAGAAATGGCATGTTCCCCATTTCGAGAAAATGCTTTACGACAATGCTCAACTTGTTGAACTATACTCACTGGCCTATCGGGTTAATCCAAATCCCCTATACAAAAAAATAGTTGAAGAAACCGTTAACTTCTTAGAACATGAATTGCAATCGCCCAATGGTGGATTCTATAATTCGCTCGATGCAGACAGCAATGGACAGGAAGGCGAATTCTACACATGGCGCAAGGATGAAATAGAGAAAATCCTTGAATACGACTCGGAGCTGTTTTGTTCGGCACTTGGTGTTACTCCTGTTGGAAATTGGGAAAACACAAATATTCTGAGGCGTTGTATCACTAACGAACAGCTAGAGGCAATTTTTAATCTGCCATCGCAAGAAATCGACTACAGGCTAAACCGAAGTATTATAAAACTTAGGAACGAAAGGAACAAACATATACTACCATTGGTCGATGACAAAATTATCACCTCGTGGAACGGGCTACTAATATCGGCTCTTGCCCAAGCGTATATAAGTTTTAGCAATAAACAATATTTAGAACTAGCCCTATTGGCAAACAGCTATATCGAAAATAATCATTTTGTTGATGGCGCTTTAAAGCGAATATCGTGCAAGGAAAAAGTATATACCGATCCCTTTTTGGACGATTATTCCAACTATATCAACGCCCTTATAATACTTTACAACGCAACGCTTAACAAAGAGTGGATTAATAAAGCAGATGCATTGCTTCAAAAAGCGATTTCTGATTTTTGGGATAGCAATTCTGGAATGTTTTTCTATACCCCATCAAACAATAAATTAATTGCCCGAAAAATGGAACTAATCGATGGTGTAATTCCATCGGCAAATGCGCAAATGGCCACAAATTTATTACAGTTGGCCGGAATTTTACAGAATGAAAACTATAAAAGCCTGTCCACCCAGATGCTTGCAAACATTGCCGAAAACATTAGCAGCAGCGGGCTATTTGTTTACGCTTGGGTTGAACAATTTTTGGCAAAATCACTTCCCCTAATTCTTGTAAAAACATTTAAAAATGATATTGAAGACATAAATAAAATCCAGTGTAACACGATATACCCCAATATTATTTTTGAAAAAATTGATGGCGAACTTAAACCTGAAATTCAGGTTTGCTATGGCAATTCCTGTCAAGAACCAGAAACGGATACTAACTTAATAATCGATCGAATCAACCGAATAAAATTGAATAGCTAGTCATAGTAAGTAATTAGCAATTACAGCGTATACTCATAATTTTATTGCTGATGCAATAATTTGGTAAACATCAAGGTAAAATTGATATTTTTTTGTATTTTTCCCATCAAATACAATTGATTACAGATACTTTAATCAATTAAACCCTTCGAAAGATGAAAAAAGTGATTAAGAATATCTCGATTATTTTGACACTGGTTTTAGTCTTAATCCTATCCTTATACCTAGTATGGTCTCTAAAGCCAAAACAAAAATTAAACATTTACATACTCGATAAAACGGTAGTCCTTAAGGACAGGCCTGAGCATAAAGCGTTTGTTTGGTTGCTAAATCAAAATGGATATGTTGGCCCCGATGGCAAACCATACTCCGCCAGCCGCGATTACTGGGGGTTCTTCCCTATCGATTTGCCCAACCAAATTTTTGACTTTAAAGCAATTCGCATTAACGAAGTGGATACTTATGCTGCCGTTTACGATGCCGCTTACTACACCGACTGTTACGGTGTATATTCATTTGAGTGGTACAAGAACATCGCCCAACCAATCCACTCCTCAAAAGTTTTTGGAGGTTTAAACCAGAACGATTATCTCCTACTCAAAAAAATGAAAGAGGATGGCAAACTCATAATTGGCGAGTACAACATGTTTAGTACTCCTACCAATGCACTCATTAGAAGCAAAGCCGAAGCGTTATTCAACCTAATGTGGACAGGATGGTCCGGAAAAGTATACACCAATCTAGATCCAAACCTTCCTAACGGCCCTGCAGAGTGGATACCTAAACTTTACGAGTCGCAACACCTAAAGCCATGGCCCAAACAGAGCAAAGGCATTGTTCTGATTAGTAACGATGGGCTTATTGATGTACTTGAGCAGAAGGAATCATTAAAATCATTACTGCCACAAATAGAGTCAACACCAACCGGTCAAAAGAAACTTGGCCTTCCAGGAAAGGTTGCTTATTCTGGCTGGTTTGAATTTATAGTACCAAGCGTAACCGCTACCATTCATGCAAACTATAAATTAGACTTAACTCCTGCAGGAGTTGATCAACTCGGCAAAATAGGATTGAGTGATAAATTTCCGGCAATTATTCAGGCACAGGAAAATGAACCAACCTTCTACTTTGCCGGCGATTTTGCCGAAAACCAGGTTATTTCTGCAACCGCAAGAATGGCTGGCGGAAAATTCTTAAATAGACTTTTTTCAAAAGAAAACGAAAAGTTTAAGTTCTTCGATCAATTCTATACTCCCCTCATTGAAAATATCCTAGACGACTACTCTAAGAACAGACCTAATAAGTAGCAAAATATCACTAAATACTAGGGATATAAATGCAGATTGATCACTACATTTGCATTTTACTTTTACTTGTCCTATGACAAACTCAATGAATACCAATGTACAATATTTTATTAAGAATGGAGATCTAGTACCTATCAATCTTTTTTGCAATGATTTAATTGAAGGCCACAAAATTATTTACGAGGTTATTAGAGTCATAGAATCGACACCCATTTTTCTTACTGATCATATAAACCGATTGGCACAATCAATAAAACTAGCAAGTCTTCCTCCTTCAAATTATGATCTAATTAGAACCTCCATAAAACAACTGCTACAGAAAAACCCTATCTCCCAGCAAAACATTAAGGTTGTAGTGTGCTACAAATCCGAGAAAGATACGCCAATTTTCACAGCATACTTTATACCATCAAAATACCCAAATCAATCCGAAAAGATAAATGGAATTGAGGTGCGGACAATTCGTGCAACAAGAGTAAATCCAGAGGTTAAAGCCGAAAATAAATCGTTAAGGGCATGTGCCGATGAGGTAATAGCTAATACTGGATGTTACGAGGTTTTAATGATTAACGATTCATGCAACATTACCGAGGGTAGCCGATCGAATGTATTCTTTGTAAAAAATGGCAAATTAATAACTGCGCCATCATCGGTAGTTTTGGGCGGAATAACTAGAATCAAAATTTTAGAAATCTGTTCAAGGCAAGGTATTGAGGTCATCCCAGAGTGCATAAGCATATCTCAAATATCCGGAATTGATGGTGGTTTTATATCCGGAACATCACCCGGTGTATTAACAATAAGCAGGATTGATAATATTAAACTTAACGTTAATATCGATTTGATAAAGCAAATCAATGCTGAATATGAGACGTTAATTACGAACGAAATTCAGAGCTGGAAATCGAATCAATAACACACAATGCCTACAAAATGAGAGTTTCAGTAATCCAATCATCTATAGAATGGGAAAATCCCGAAAAGAATCTGCAGATTTTTGAAGTAAAAATCGCTGAAATTGCACCGCAAAGCGACATAGTCCTATTACCCGAAATGTTTACCACCGGATTTAGTATGAAGCCAGAGGAGATGGCAGAGCAGTACCCCGGAAGAACTGTTAGTTGGATGCGTAAAATGGCTATCGAAAACAAAACAGCCATTGCAGGAAGCCATATTGCCCAAGAAAATGGGAACTTTTACAATAGAATGATTTTTATAAATGCCGATGGATCACACACCTGTTACGACAAGCGCCATCTGTTTAGAATGGCAAATGAGGATCAACACTACGAGGCTGGCAACAAACGCGTAGTAGTCCATTATGCAGGATGGCGAATTCTCCTTTTGGTTTGCTACGATTTGCGATTTCCGGTATGGAGCCGGAATCAGAACGACTACGATTTAATTCTACTAGTAGCAAACTTCCCAGAGCGCAGACGTAATGCATGGAACACACTCCTATCGGCAAGAGCAATTGAGAATCAATGCTATGTGGCAGCTTGCAATATTGTTGGTACCGATGGTAACGGAATAAACTACTCCGGCGATTCTCAGATTATTGATCCGCTAGGGCAAATCATTGCTAGCGCAACTCCCGGAAAAGAAGAAACTATAAACGCCACATTATCGTTGGATAGCCTGATAAGTATTCGCGATAAATTTCCAGCACATCTTGATGCCGATAAATTTGAAATACTATGATGCTCATGCATCAAAAATTTACATACAATTATTCATCGTTCATTTAAACAAATAAATGCTATCTTTATAGAATGACTCATAAATGATTCTGTATGCAGGTGGATAATAATCATGACGGGGTTTTCGAAAGCATCCCTGATTTTGGCTTTATAGTTAATTTAAGAGGCATCATCCTTAAGTATACTTGTCAAGTAAAAAGCATAGCCCAAGTAAACGGAAAAATAGAAGAATCAAAAATACAATCGATATTTCCTTCATTTAAAAGGAAAAGCATAGCCCGGCTTCACGATTTTGAGTTCAACCATAGCGTGAATAAGCAGACCTTACGCTTTAGAGTAATCGTAAAACCGATTGAATCTAAAAAATACGAAAGATATATTGTATGGCTAAAGGATATCACCAAGGAGTACCGTCAGGAGAAAATTAATAGAATTTTACTTAACATCTCGCAATTCGAAGCTGAATCGAGAAATAATTACCAGTTTTATAGAACCGTACAGGAAGAACTCAACAGTTTATTCGATGCCAATAACCTATACGTAGTTCTATTCGACAAATTCAAGCTAAGCCTTAACTTGGTCTATCTTTCCGACACACACAACATTCAGGAAGTATACCCAACAGGAAATACATTTGCTTACTGGGTTGCACAAACCGGAAAAGCAGTTATACTGAACCAAAGACAAATTAAACGACTGCAAAAATTACATAACCTTGAATTTTTTGGACCATTAGCCCAGTGCTGGATGGGCGTTCCATTAAAAATAAAAAACGATGTAATTGGTGTTATTGCGCTACAAAACTACTCCAGTCCGGAAGCATTCACCACCGAGGATCTCGATGTTCTTAAGTTTATATCTAGTCAGATTGCCACTAGCATCCAACATAAAGAGAACGAACAGGAAATCCTGCTCGCAAAAGAAAAGGCTGTGGAATCCGACAAACTAAAATCGGCCTTTCTGGCAAACATGAGCCACGAAATTCGTACACCGATGAATGCTATATTGGGTTTCTCGGATTTAGTTGCCCGAAAAAACATCCAACCCGAAAAGAAAGAAATATACACCCAGCATATCATCAGCAATGGGAAACTATTACTAAACCTTGTTGACGATATAATAGATCTTGCAAAAATTGAGGCAGGACAACTAAAATTCAAGCGTAACACCACGAATGTTGACGAAATACTTACTGAACTAATGCATTACTGCATTGCAGAGAAAAAAAGGCTAAAAAAAGAAGAAATACAAATAGTTAGCCAAAGTAATAGGGATGGCTCTCCGCAGTGGTTACTATGCGATAGTTTTCGTCTAAAGCAGGTTTTGCTCAATTTACTTAGCAACGCCCTAAAGTTTACATTTGATGGTAGTATAGAGTTTGGATACGAAATCCCCAATAATGCAACAATCCAATTCTACGTTAAAGACTCGGGCATTGGTATTATGGCAGAGCAGCAATCAATAATTTTTGATAGATTCCGTCAAGCCGATGATTCGGCCACGCGTCAGTTTGGAGGAACAGGGCTGGGTCTGGCAATCTCAAAGAAACTTGTTGAATTAATGGGAGGAAGAATATGGGTGAACTCACAGCCCAATCAAGGTGCCACATTCTACTTCACACTTCCGCTCATCATCCCCGATCTAGGCAATACACAGCAAACCAAAATAGTTGCTCCATCAAAACCCGATCCGCAGTATAATGATAAAATTGTCCTAGTCGTGGAGGATAATGAAGCAAACTACATTTACCTGTACGAATTTTTAAAACTTACCGGAATAAAAATTATTCGGGCAACAAATGGTTTGGAAGCAGTTGAATTCATTGAAAAGAATCCAAAAATTGATTTAATCCTAATGGACCTACAACTTCCAGAACTCGATGGATTTGAGGCTACAAAAAAGATTAAAAGAATTAATCCGTCTATTCCAATAATTGCGCAAACAGCATACGCCCTGGCCGATGAAAAAAGCAAGGCTATGAATGCCGGCTGCGACTATTACCTCACTAAACCCATATCAAGCAAATCTTTATTAAATTTAATTGATAAAGTGTTTTCTAAAAGTTAATTTAGTATTATTGTAACCATTACAGAACCAAATGAATCATTACAAATCTATGATTTAATACATGAATAGGTCAACTAAAACGCTCAAAATCATATTTATTGCTTTACTTTCCCTTATTGTCCTTTGCCCTTACAGCCTACTTTCAGTAAATAATAAAATTGAAAAATATTTAAATACCTTAGAGAATAAGGGTATAAACCAAGATTCCCTAAATGCTATTGATTCTCGCATTAGCAACTGTGAGAAAAACAGAAACCGATCGGGATTGGTAGACGCCTACGCCTCGAAGGCAAGGCTTTACTATAATGTTGGCAATATTGAAGATGCTCTTATTAATGCAAACCAAGCACTAATAATTGCAAACGAACTAGGTCGCGAACAACAGAGCGAAATGGTTTACAGGCTGCTTAGCGAAATTCACTTTGCAAAGGATTTAATTTGGGAATCCACCGAATACCTTTACAATGGTTATAAACTTAGCGAGGCCATTAAGGATACATCAAAAATAGTTTGGTATCTCGTATCAATAAGTAACGTTGAAGAGTATTTAGGCCGGCTATCGAATGCCATGGAAATAAACCTTAATGCTATAGAGTTTTTCAAGGCCACCGGCGATTCTGTAAATCTTGCCAAAATATACCGTGCACAAGGAGTAGTCCACACCGAACTTGGCAACTACACAACCGCACAATCGTACATAGAAAAATCGATTGCAATACTAAGCCAATCGAATGATTCATTGAATATTGGAATTGCATACCTAAGTTTAGCAAGTTTAGATTTGCAGAAAGAAAAGTTTTTTGATGCTCAAGGGCATCTTAAACACGCGAGCCAAATCCTTCAGCCCATAAGTACAAAATATTACAATAGATGCAGATCGTACAATGCACTACTCCTAATGTCTAACCAAAATTACAGTTCCGCCATAGAGGAACTATCTGGAGTAATCAAAGATCAAGTAAATACTTATGACAGATTTGGACTGGCCTTCTCGTTCTACGGACTTGGATATGCTTACCAAAACTCAGGAAAGAATATCAACGCTATAGAATCATACAATCAATGCCTAAGAGTTGCTCACGAAGGAAACCTAAACAACTTTACACGACTAGCCTACAAAGGGTTGGCAAAAGTATACGGCATTAATGGACAACAAAACAATGCCTACCTGAACCTGAACAGATACGTTGCTATTACGGATAGCCTATTCAACCTACAAAAAATTAGCGAGGCTAACCGCTTGGAAAATCAAGCAATGATTCGACTTAAGGAAAAAGAAATTTCTTCGCAAAAAGAACTCATTATCCGCAATGCGGAAAAGTTAAAACAAGAAAAGCTCAAACAACTGCTTTTATTCATCATTCTGATTCTATCCTTCGGAGTAATAATATTTGCATTTAGAGAATATCGTATCAAAAAGAAAGCGAATGCCCTTCTAACCGATCAAAAGGGAGAAATTGAGAAACAGAAAAACATGCTGGAGCATAGAACCCGAGATATTACCGATAGCCTTAACTATGCCCGCAGAATTCAAAAAGCAATACTCCGATCGGCACAGCAACCCGAGCAATTCTTTAAGGATTCATTTTTGGTATTCCTTCCAAAGGAACTTGTTAGCGGTGATTTCTACTGGCTAAAGGCAGTAGATAACCAAATCCTTTTTGCCGTAGCCGATTGTACAGGACATGGGGCTCCTGGTGCATTTATGAGTATTATTGGCACCTTTGGATTAAACCAAATAATCAATGAACTGGGCGAAACTCATCCCGGCGACGTTCTCAATCAGCTCAACGATCTGTTCCATAACTCATTTGAGCAACGCGAAGGTGCCGAAATATTCGATGGAATGGACTTGGCGCTTTGCAACTATAATCCCAAAACCAAAGAAATAAAGTTTGCCGGAGCAAATATTTACCTACATATTCTGCGAAAATCGTCGGCACCCGCACCATCATCAGTAATTCTTCATACTGCATCAAATTACACCCTGTATCAAATTAAGTGTGATAAACAATCCATTGGATACGTACTAGATCGCACGCCATTCTCAACGCATAGCGTTCAGCTAATGGAGGGTGATTCGCTTTACATCTTTACCGATGGTTTTACCGATCAATTCGGAGGTCCTAATGGTAAAAAATTTCGCTATACAGAACTCCGCAGCTTACTGTGCAGCATTGCAGACCTTCCAATGACAAAACAAAAGGACAGGCTTATAGAATCGTTTACCCAATGGAAAGGAAATAATATTCAGGTTGATGATGTTACTTTCCTAGGCATTAGGATTCCATAGAAAAACTCTGGCAATAATTACAACTGCCAGGGTTTCTCTCAATATAATAATAGGCTTATTTGCAGTACAAATCAATCACCTGATTCAACCCGCGCTCGCAAACCTTGCAGAATTTTAAAGACTTTGAAAACATAATGCAATCGACCTGCGGACGATACATGCCATTGCTCAAATAGTTTGCCCCTTCAAAAGCACCAACCTTACCAGCTGCAGGATCGTTCACAAGAACCAATGACTTATTCGAATCCTTCTTCTCATACTCATCTTTGCTCCATGGCGTTGGGATAGGTGTTCCGTCGGCAACCAAATCTTTCCATTTTAAACTATCGGGGTTAAGCAAAGCAGTTACATTAAACTCCCAAGGCTCAACGCTTGTATTTACAGGATCGTAAGCAACGTGACTTTGGTAGTACTCATCGGCTAAGCCGGCAATATGGTGACCCATTTCGTGCACAAAAACATAATCGTTGTAATCCGATCGGGCTGCTGCTGTAATATAAAGGTTGTAGATTCCACCACCACCATACTTGGTTGAATTAAGAAGAATTACTACAAAGTCGTATGGCGCAGCAGCGGCATAGTTCTTTACAGCCCAATCGTTATTGGACAAAACATATCGGTCTACTCCAAAAGTATTATAGGTTGTTTCGAGAGGATTTTTAGGAAAATAATCCTTCTGGGGCAATGTAATTCCACTCTTTTCCGAAACAACCTCAACAGCCCAAACATTAAAATCGTTCTTACGAGACTTATAGGGATCTACAGCAAAGAAATACTCCACAAACTTATTGGCATCTTCGCGGAATAGATCCATTTCTTCGGCAGTATAACCATCGCCAAGAATTACGATATCAACCTTAGATTTCACATCACCATTATTCAATAACTTATCAACCTTCAAATTAAGTGTTGATGAATTGTCCTTGTTTTCAATATATGCAGCAGGATCAATATTAATGTTCCAGATTGGTTGTAGAATATTTTTGGCATCGCGTTTCTTTAAAACAACATTAACGGCAGATTTTGGCCAAGGAATCCTTACTGTTTCGTTAAATGGTAACGTCTTCTCCTTAGCCTCGGCAGTGGTTTGCCATTCGCCAAACACACTGCAAAAACCCTGAGAAAAGATTAATTTATTCGATGCTTTATCGTAAACCTCGTAGAAGTACAGCCCTAGCTGCCAAGGATCTATCATCTGAAAAGTTTTGCCAGCCCATATTCCCTCTGGGTAAATCTTGGCCAATTCAAATTTTTCGCCCTTAACATCGCCAGTATGGATATAATCCACACGCATGGTTTTGTCGATAAAATACTTGTCAAAGATCGATCTATCCGGACTGCTTTGTCCGAAACTAACTTTGATAAGAATACTAAATCCTACCAAAACAACTAGGAAATTTAATCTTTTCATGGTTATACTATTCGTAAATAGATATTATTGGCTAGCCAATGTGTACGCGCTGCCTCATTGTTTGGATAGTGGTGCCAGCGTTTAGTTTAATCTCCCCCATCAAATCAACCGTTAAACAGCTATGAATTGGCAATACAGCAATTAAATCGCCTACACTAAACGGGAAATCATCGGTGAATGCAATAACTCCATGCTCCTGACTTAACGATTTAATGTAAATTCCCTCAATTGGATTGCCCCAATGCCCGTCATTAAGACTACAAATTGAGCCATACGAAACCTCCCCGCCGGTCAACTTAAGGCCTTCCTTTGATAAATGAATTGCTCCGCAATGAATTATGGCCTCTTTCCTACTTTTATTGATATCGACAATGGGGCAAACCATTGCCACTGCAATATCGTTGGCATTGCATGCTCCTATTTGGCTTTGCATAACATCGTAAAACACAAAGTTACCCGGACGAATCTCGTCAACGCCCCAAAACTCATCGGCAATAGAGCACGAAGGAGTATCGCCATACGAAACAATAATATCGGGATGCGATTCTTTCCAGAACGCTTTTAGCTTGGTTAACTTGCTTAACGAATCGCGGTGAATTTTAAGAATCTCATCGGTACCGCTAGCCTGGTATGTATGCCCTGCGTGCGATAGGAAACCCTTAAACGTCAGATTGGGATTCTCCTGGATCTGATTTACCATCAGGGCTATTTCGCGAGTGTTTTCGGGATCTACACCAGAACGCCCATGTCCAACGTCAACCTCTATAAAAACTCCAACGTTCCCGGTTATTGCCTTTACTGATCTCAAAAGATTTGGTGCCGATGAAAATAGAATATTCAACGAAACCACACTGGCCAACCTATTAATAGAATCCACCTCAAAAGGATTAATAGGGAACGCAATGGTTATATCGTTCCAATTTCCTTTTGCAAAATACTCGGCCATTTGCACCGATGATACGGTTATACTACCAATACCCTCGTCACGGAACCATTCACCAACTGCAATGCTCTGGTGGGTTTTAAAATGTGGACGTAAACCTAAATTATGCTGGTTAGCCTTAAGAACCATTCGCCTAATGTTCCTGCGGCAAATCTCCTCATCAAGAAGTAAGTAAGGAAAACTATGCATTCGGGTTAATTTCGTAACGTTTTCCAAGCTTTATTTGAGGAATAAGCACTAATGATACACGCCGTAGCATGTACACTTTTATATCGGTTGGTGTAACTTCAATAAACGGCTTATCGAAATTCAAGCAAAGAAAACGAGCAATGAATCGAGAGCGTTCAAAAATAATCTTTCCATCCTTCTGATCGATTATTTTATAAGCTTCCTTAAAGAAAAACTCTTTCAAACGTTCCTGATTAACATTGGAGGTTGGAGTAATTGTAAGCAGCACTTTTTTGTACGAAAATGCTGTGGTAATTGCAATTATCATCGGTAAAATAACAGTTATTGGCACTAGAATAACATAGTATTTTGAGTAGTTGTACCACGTTAATTTGCCACCAATTAGTTGAATAACTGCAAGGAATATTGCCATCATTATTAAAGTAAAGATAAAGTGTAGAATAAAAATTTCTACCTGTCCTTTGCTTTTCGCATTTTGAGTATGAACTGTTAGTGCCATGGTTCAATTATTTAGGGTATAATGTTATTATTTTCTAACTGTAGAACTCTAAAAATACACTATTGTTCGAATGTATTAATAGTCTTTCAAATTTACATCTATTTACTATTATTGCAAGCGAAGCCTGAATAGTTATTTTTGAATTAATTAAAAATTGCCACACCGGTTTCGCCGGTTGATTTAGCATAAGCTCGAAACATACCTGTAGTATTCATGGTTAGGCAAACTTCACCATCCTTGTCTACTGCAATTACTCCACCATCGCCTCCAGCCTTTACTAACTTATCATTCACCACAAGGTTGGCAGCATCGCTTAAACTTAAACCCTTATACTCCATCAATGCAGAAATATCGTGAGCAACAGTATACCGAATGAAATACTCGCCATGGCCGGTGGCCGATACTGCACATGAAGCATTATTGGCATAAGTTCCAGCACCAATTATTGGCGAATCGCCAACCCGATTGTATCGCTTATTGATCATACCGCCAGTAGAGGTTCCAGCCGCAAGGTTTCCATGTATATCCAACGCAACACAGCCAACGGTTCCCATCTTCTCCTTGCTAAGCACTTTCTGTAAATCGTCCCAGCGCGATTGGGTAAAAAAGTAGCTACTATCCACCATCTCAACGCCCTGGCTCCGGGCAAAATCCGAAGCACCCTTACCAACCATCATCACATGTTCGGATTTCTCCATCACCAAACGGGCCGTACTGATAGGGTTTTTAATATCACCTACACCTGCAACAGCGCCCGCAGCAAGATTACTCCCATCCATAATTGAAGCATCCAACTCATTTTTACCATCGTGAGTGAACACTGCGCCTTTACCGGCATTGAACAACGGACAGTCCTCCAAGTACCTAATAACCTGCTCAACGGCATCGAGACTAGTTCCACCATTGGCTAAAATATTTTTGCCAATCTCAAGCGCATTATTCAATTCCTTCTCATAGGTATCTATCTGTTCCCGGGTAAATTTTTCCTTACTCATATTGCCAGCACCGCCATGCAGGGCAATACTCCACTTCTGAGCATATAAGGAACTGTTAACAAAGATTGTGGCAAAAAGTAAAACTATTCTTAATGGTTTCATGGCTTTGGTTTTAGTAAACTCAAAAATAGCAACGAAGATGATAGATTGTACAAGCTGCAACGATTTTAACTTATAAGGATTAACGCATCGACAAAAAAAGAATTGACTATTCCGTTGATCAATTTTGAGATCATGACAAATGAAAATATCCTAAAATTAACTAGGTTTGCATCGTTAAATTGAATTAATAAGTCCATGAAGAACAGACTACTTTTTATCCTGAAATACTCCATCTTTTGGATGCTAACGTTTGCCATTTTCCGGTTACTTTTCATGGCATATCAGTTTAGCCAAACCCTACAGATCGGCCTAGGGGATTTTGTGAACATCATGGTTCGTGGAGCATGGATGGACTTATCGTTTACCGGCTACATCATCCTACTATCATCAGTTCTAATGGCAGTTCTGTTTTGGGCTGATAAAAAATGGGTAAAAGGATACTTTCATTATCAAACCTTAATACTGCTGGTTATAATCTCTATTGTTTCTATTTCGGACTTTGAGCTATACCGTAACTGGGGTTTTAGGATTGATGCAACTCCCCTCCTCTACCTCAAAACGCCAAAGGAAGCAATGGCTTCAGTAAAAATATACATGATAATTATTCTAGTAGTTGCCACCGTAATAACAGTACTAGGTTTCTTACTGGCCTATAGAAAATGGGTGGTAAATACCTTTACTAGATACGATAAAGGCCAATGGTGGTATGCTCCTGTTTTTATATTAATTGCAGCAACAATGATTCTTCCAATCCGAGGAGGTTTTGGAATTGCCCCCATGAACCCTGGCAAAGTCTTTTTCAGCCAAAATGTTTACTGCAACCATGCTGCGCTTAATGCCGAATGGAATATGCTTTACTCCATATCAAAATCGGGAACCATGAACAAACGTTACCCCGATACGATCAAGAAAGAAAAAGCGCACGAGGTTTTTGCTGAACTTATGCAGAACCATCCCGACTCATCGAAGGTGCTTAAAACCGATAGACCCAATGTTGTACTGATTATGCTGGAGAGCTTCAGCTCTAAGCTGATTGAGGTGCTTGGCGGAAAGGAAGGCGTTACCCCAAACCTGAACCAGCTCTCGAACGAGGGGTTATTCTTTACCCGAATGTTTGCCAGCGGCGACCGCAGCGATAAAGGAATAATTGCAATACTTGCTGGTTTTCCGGCTCAACCCACGCAATCGGTAATTAAGTATCCCACAAAATCGCGCAACCTGCCAACCATTAGCAATGCGCTTGTTGATGCTGGATATAATGCAACTTTCTACTACGGAGGCGATCCGGATTTTGCCAATATTCGATCGTTCCTATACTCTGCAAAGTTCAGCAGAATAATCACCCAGGATGATTTTCCGCGGAGCTTCCGTAACTCCAAGTGGGGCGTTCACGACGAGCATGTATTCAATTACCTGCTGAATGATATTGATACGGCCAAAGGCCCATTTTTTAAGATGTTTTTTACCCTGAGTAGTCACGAGCCCTTTGAGATTCCCGCTAAACCCAAATTCCCCGGCACAGAGGAGGTGAACAAGTATTTGAGTTCGGCCTACTACACCGACAGCTGCTTGGGTAATTTCTTTAATGAAGCCAAAAAGCGCGATTGGTACAACAACACATTATTTGTTCTGATTGCCGACCATGGGCATCGACACATGGGCAAAACGGTTATTTACGCCACCGATCGTTTCGCTATTCCCATGCTTTGGCTGGGCGGTGCGCTAAGCTGCGAACCTAAGAGGATAGACAAAACCTGCTCGCAGATTGATTTGGCCTCAACGCTTCTTAATCAACTTAACCTGAACGACTCCAGCTTTGTCTTCTCAAAAAACATACTCAACCCATACTCTCAGCCATTTGCCTACTACGCATTCAATAACGGTTACGGCTTTGTTTCGGCTACCGACACCATTGCCTACGACCACATAAGCCATAAGTACATCATGCAGGATGGCATTAATGCCGACAAAGCAACCGAAAACGCCAGCGCTTTCTTTTACGTGTACCAGGATGTTTTCCTGGGGTTGTAGAGATTGGTTGTTCGTTGATTGTTGATTGTTGATTATAAGTATTGACAAATACCTTCGCCACTTTTCATGCTAAACTTGTCGAAGCATCTCTTTTGTTCACATTCAGGCTAGGTTAGATTTCTTGCTATTGCTCGAAACCGAGTTTACGAGTTCACCGCAGGCAATGACAAGAAAGGGTGTGCTTTGTCATGCTGAACTTGTCGAAGCATCCCATGGGCATCGCTCTATTACTCCAACGCCCCTCCTCCCTATTATTTCATTTTCAATTTCTCAAATTAAAAAATTCTTCCATTTCGTTTTTGGCTATGTAACCTATTAATAGTATCTTAGTGTTTAGTTTTAAAACTTTTAACTTTCAACTTTCAACATTTAACTAATAATGGGTGATATTAATTCTTTTCTAGAATTCCTAAAACTTGTTGTGATTACCACATTCAGCCAGTTAACATGGCTTTTAGGATTACTTTTTATTTTTGGTTTAATACTCTACATCTTTGCCCGTTTTACGCGTATTACATACGTTAAAACCGCGGGAACTACACTCGACATTATTATTACCGGATGGATTGGCACTCCAATCCACGAGCTGGGGCATGCCGTTTTTTGTCTGCTATTCAGGCATCGGATAGTGGAAATGAAGCTCTACAGTCCCAACTCCGACGATGGCACGCTGGGCTACGTTAACCACGCGTATAACCCCAGCAGCACCTACCAGAAAATCGGAAACTTTTTTATTGGCATTGGCCCCATCATTTTTGGAGCAATGGTGCTTTACGCGCTACTTTACTACTTAGTGCCCAACAACACCGATGTATTTTCGTCCATTGAGCAGCAAAGCAAAACGCTTGTGCAAGGTGTACATGGCGAGTGGACCGGGGTACTTAGCAGCCTATGGGACTCCACGCTGAGCACACTTAGCGCGCTATTCCGCAAAGGTAACTTTGCCGATTACAAGTTCTGGATATTCCTGTACCTATCCATGTGCATCTCCTCGCATATGGAGCTAAGCCCTCCCGATATTAAGGGGGCATGGCGCGGATTGCTAACCCTTGTGATATTCTTCCTGGTATTCAACCTAATTATTCTAGCCCTCGAGGCTACCGGGGTAAGCGCACACTTTGGCGGCTGGTGGAGCTACTTTAAGTTGGAGAGCTACGCCACGGGCATAAACAAATGGGTTGGCACATTTGGAGCGCTGTTTGTATTTGCCTCAATAATATCGGGGGTAAACTTTGTGGTAACGTACATCTCGCTAACCATCTATAGCCTGATAAAAAAGAAAGGGCTTGTGAATCCGATATGGTAATACTATTGTATTCCACAAAAAGTATTTCAAAAAAGCGTAGTCTCCCGGCTACGTTTTTTTTACGTTCGCTGGCGCGCGTTTCTAACGCATGATATCTACCATACTTCCTCCTTGCGATGCAAACAACCCAATTCCATTCAACAAATGGCTAAACCGTGCATCGCCGTTTAATGCTACGCCATTGTTCCCCGGATTTAAACCCGGGGCTATCCATTTTTAATTCCGATGGGGCTATACCCTTTGCTGGCGCGCGTTTGTAACGCGTGACATTTACAATCTTTCCCGTTATGCCTACATCCTGTTAGCAAGGGCTTTGCATGTAAGACATTTACAATCCTCGTACTTGCCATGCAAATAACCTCTAAAAAATTGCTTACTTTGTGAAAAATAAACCAAACTATGAACTATTCCGATAAAGACCTTAGGGATGCATCCATAATTGCCCTGCGCGATTGCATGGGGCTTCAAAAATCGGAAACACTGCTAATTGTTACCGATGAGCTGAAACGCGAAATTGGATTGGCCCTTCATAATGCAGGTAAGGAGCTCTGCAGGGAATCGATGCTGATTGAGATTAAATCGCGTGATATTGATGGGCAGGAGCCTCCCGCACCGGTTGCGGCTCTGATGAAGCTGGTAGATGTGGTGGTTTGCCCTACCGAGATGTCGCTAACCCATACCGATGCACGCCGCGAGGCTGCTGTCCAGGGTGTACGGTTTGGCACAATGCCCGGTATCAATATCGATACCATGGTGCGCTGCCTTAACGCCGACTACGAGAAGATTATCGCCCTTACCGATTTTATTGCTGCCAAGCTGGTTGGAGTTAGCACCATCAAGGTTATTACCGATAAGGGCACCAATGTGGTAATGCCCGTTAAGGATCGTAAAATTTTACCCAGCAAGGGCGTTATGCGCAATAAGGGCGAGAGCGGCAACTTACCCTCGGGCGAGGTTTACCTGGCGCCCTGGGAGGATCAAACCAACGGCAAGCTGGTGATAGATGGATCGATGGCCGGAATTGGAATGATTGAAACCCCAATAGTTATAGATATTGTTAACGGCTACGCCGAGAGTATTACTGGCGGTAAACAGGCCGAACAGCTAACCGCCATGCTCGATAAGGTTGGACGCGATGCCCGCGCCGTGGCCGAGTTTGGTATTGGCACAAACTACAAGGCCATTCTAACCGGCGAAATTCTTGAGGATGAAAAGGTATTTGGTACAATTCATATTGCCTTTGGCAATAATAAGAGCATGGGTGGACGTATATCGGTGGGTAGCCATCTGGATGGCTTAGTAAAGGAGCCCGATGTTTACTTCGACAATGAGCTTGTGATGAAGAAGGGTAAGATGATTGGATTTGAGATTTAATTATATCCACAAAAATAATTAAAGGGCTTTGGCTAAACTGAATGGCCAAAGCCCTTCGTTTTTTGCAGGCTGTACTAAACAAGATTATGGAGTTAATATGTTACTTTTGTGCCAGACAAAGTTAAGCCATGCAGTTCCAGCTTATTAAACCCCGGGGAATACTCAGCCAGCACATTCGGTATTACTGGACAATGGAATCGAGTGCCCTTGAAATAGCTGTTTCGGAGCGTGTAATCCCTACCGGAAATGTTCAGCTAATGTTTCATTACCGTAAGCCTTTTGTAATGAAGGGCACAAACCTGGCCGAAACCCGTCAGCCCCAATCGTTAATAAGCGGGTTAAGCAATACCTACTTCGATGCCACTACCCATGGCGAAACAGGGGTTATTGTTGTAGTTTTCCACGCTACCAGTGCCTGTCATTTTTTTAAATTTCAGCTGGCCGAGATAGAGAACCAGTGCCTTAACCTACGCGACATATTCAACAACGAGATTCGACAGGTTGAAGAGATTATTTGCAACGAAATAAGTATGAATAGACGAATAGATGTAATAGAGGGCTTTCTGCTACACCGATTCGCGCCAGTTCAAAGCAACGATATTTCACTTATTCAAACAGCCGTTGACGTTATTAAAAAACAGAAAGGGCAAATTAGCGCGGTTGGCCTATCGGACAAGCTGGCAATTACAACCAAAAGCCTGGAACGAAAGTTTGCAACACTGCTGGGGCAAACACCCAAACAGTTCATTAAGCTAATCCGCTTTCAGGAGGTTATTCTCGATTTAAGCCAAAACCATAACCTCGACCTTACCGACTATGCATACCGCAACGGCTATTTCGATCAATCGCACTTTATAAAAGATTTTAAATCCTACACGGGCTATACCCCAAAGGAATTTTTGGCTCATCCCTGCGAGAACGCCGCCGCTGATTTTGGGCTGTAGTTTTTGTCTGTTTTTTACAATTTTAAGTCTCGTTCCCACTCTACTTTAGCCTCGTAAATCAAATAATTATGAATCGAGATAAAATTATAGTTCAAAACGCCCACACCAATAACCTCAAAAACATTGATGTGGAAATTCCTAAACACAAACTGGTTGTTTTTACCGGTGTGTCGGGTTCAGGAAAATCATCGCTCCTGTTCGATACCATTTACACCGAGGCGCAACGGCAGCTTATTGAAACCTTCAGCACGTTTGCCCGCACCCGAATGCCTAAGCTCTCCCGCCCCGATGTGGACGATATACTTAATCTATCCACCGCAATTGTTATTGACCAAAAGCGAATGGGCAATAATCTGCGCAGTACTGTTGGAACTGCCACCGAAATTAACACATACCTTCGGTTACTTTACTCGCGCGTTGGAAAGCCATTTATTGGGCCATCGTTCTACTTCTCGTTCAACCATCCCGAGGGAATGTGCACGCATTGTCACGGCCTAGGCAAGCAAATAAAGGTTGATATTGATCTATTCCTTGATGTTGATAAATCCATCAGGGAAGGAGCAATTACGCACCCCCACTATAAGGTAGGTGGATTTCTTTGGAAGGAATTAATAACACTAGGAATAGTAGACCCCGACAAGCCCTTGAAGCACTTCACCCACGATGAGCTGAATCACCTACTATACTCTGAGCCATACCAAGTTAAGGACTCCAAGCAAAAGCTGGCATATAACCGAACATTCGAGGGTATTGCCCGCAAGTTGGAAAAATCGGTCACAGGTAAAGCCGAGGACGAAGCATCGGATGATGAGAAAAACGCCTACTCAAAATATTTCACCTACAAAACCTGCGATAAATGCAACGGTACGCGCATTAATGATCGTGCCCGTAGCGTAAAGTTAAAGGGATTATCCATTGACGAGGTCTGCAGAATGGAATTGGTTGATGTTCTACCATTCCTATCGGATATCGACGATGAAATATCAAAGCCTATCCTGCGTAAAGCCCAATTCTTGCTAGAGCAACTAATTGAGATTGGGGTTGGCTACCTCTCGCTTGAGCGTCATGTAAGTACGCTCTCCGGAGGCGAATCGCAACGGGTAAAAATGTCGAAACAACTGGATTGCAACCTTACCGATATGCTTTACGTGCTCGATGAACCCTCCATTGGGCTTCATCCCCGCGATACCGAGAAACTGCTTACCATTCTTTTCAGGCTAAAGGATAAGGGCAATAGCGTTTTTGTGGTTGAGCACGATCCCGATATTATTAAGGCTGCGGAGTGGATTGTGGATATTGGGCCCAAGGCTGGCAAACTGGGCGGAAATGTTGTTTACAATGGCGAACCAAATGGCTTAACTCATACCGAAAGCATCACAGCAAAATACCTGTACAATACGGAAAAACCAAAGTTCAACCGTAAAAAGCCAGCTGAATTCTTCGAAATTCGCAATGCTTCAGCAAATAATCTAAAAAATGTATCGGTTAAAATTCCCAAGGGATTACTCACCTGCGTTACAGGTGTTGCGGGGAGTGGCAAGAGTAGCATAATTCACGAGTGCTTTGCAAAGCAACATCCCGAGGCAATTGTAATTGACCAATCGCCAATAGGCAAATCGTCGAGGGCAAATGCTGCAACGTTCATTGGTGTGTTTGACCTAATCCGAAAGGAGTTTGCCACAGCCACCAAAGCCGATGCATCGCTATTCAGCTTCAACTCAAAGGGGGCTTGCCCCAAATGTAACGGACAGGGTGTGTTAACATTCGAGCTTCACTTCCTCGATTCGGTTAAAACCATCTGCGACGAGTGCGAGGGCAAACGTTACCACTCCGAGGTGCTGGAACTTAAGTATCAGGATAAGAACATTGCCGAAATTCTTGACATGACAATAAACCAAGCCTACGAGTTCTTTACTGTTACTAAAATCAAAAAGCATCTAAGAATACTACAGGAGGTTGGATTAGGGTACCTAAAGCTGGGGCAATCGCTTAGCACTCTCTCCGGCGGCGAATCGCAACGGTTAAAAATTGCATCGGAACTAAATAACCAGAGTAATATCTACATTATGGATGAGCCAACTACCGGCCTTCATATGTCCGATATCGACAATTTTTACAGGATAGTTCAAGCTCTAGTTGCAAAGAACAACACGGTTGTGATAATTGAGCACAACCTCGATATTATTAAGTACGCCGATTGGATTATTGATATGGGCCCCGAAGGGGGCAAAAAGGGTGGTGAACTAATCTTTCAGGGAATAACTGAAGATATTGTGAATTGCTCAAACTCTTACACCGGAAAATCTCTGAAAAGAATTATTTAATATGATTATCCGCAATTATACCTTATTTTACCATACCAAGTATCTTCTACAGCAGCAACCATAAGTCGTTCAAACAACTCTTTGCCAAAATATCTTCGATTGGTTTTATAACAAAACTCGTCCAGATAGTTTTGCAGGTACACGTCTTTTATTTTGTGATTGACTCCTAAGAAGTTTCTCTTTGCATTGCTAATCATGGTATGCACCCATGGGAGTACTCTTGAAGCCTCCTCGGGTGGTACTATCTTTTTGATATGTCTGGAGCTTATCTCTTTGATTTTGTTAAAACCACGCCAGCCATCACTCTTAATCACCGATGAAGAGCTGGTGCTCGCTGAGACTACTTTGTTCATCGTTTTCGACGAAGAGTCCGGAATGACAACCATCTTTACGTATCGGAATGCTGATGGCTTTTTGTTCCTGCGAGGTCGCCCCCGCCTGGGATCAACTTTGGCCATAACTAGAACTTTGCTTTGCCGCTGACTGCCTCTTCCTCTTTTGGTCAGCTCGTCATTTTCGTCCTCTGCATGGGTTCTGAAAAAGGCATCGTCCAGCTCGACAACGCCCTCCAATTCATACCGCTCATCGCGCAATCCCATGACCGATCTGATCTTGTGCATCATGGCCCAAATCGGTTCGTAGCGCTTATGGCCAAGCTGCCGCTGAACCTCAGCAGCAGAGATCCCTTTTTTGGTCATGGTCATCAGGTAAATGGCGTACAACCAGTACTGAAAAGGTAGCTTCGATGACTCCATAACGGTGCCGCTTCGTAAGGTGGTTCTGTATCCACAGCTGCTGCAATCGTGCGAATTGTAGGTTTTGTTCCAGTAATGATGCGTATTGCCACACTTCTTGCAGACGACTCCTTTTCGCTCCTTAACGGTTCGAAAGTGTCTTATGCAGCTGGCTTCATCTGGATATTTCTTTACAAAATCGATAAAATTCATCTCAAGTGTTTTTGTAAAGATAATTATTTTGGTACATTAGCGGATATGCATATTATTTAATATACTAATTAAAACTGAACAGCCGCCCTAAAGGGCAGCTGTTCTTGTTTTGAACTGCCAACGGATTACTCCTCGCTATTTGTTTTCATCAATGTAACGTTTCCGTACTTTGATCTTACATAAATCTTTGAGGTTGCCGATTCTGCGCCAATAACGCCATTAATCTCAGTGCTAGTATTTCCCTCAATTCTGCTAACTTTTCCTTTAGTATCATTAATTTTAACATCACCATACGCTACTTCGGCATCAATATTATAGGAAGCATTATTACTTACGCCAGCCTTAAGTCCTGTATAGGCGCCATTAAATACGATGCTCTCGAAATTATCGGCAACACTTTTAATCTTGACATCGCCATACTTACAGGTTAAGTTTAACTTCTTGCTTAACCCCGCAATGTTAAAGGTTGTATATCCGGATTCTCCTATAATATTGCTAATTGGACCTAAAACATAGTTATCGTACTTGGAATCAACAACTACAGAGTTAACCTTATCAACATTGATTTTAGAATACTTAGATAGTAAAACTATGGCACGAGCCTGGTCAATCTTTAAATTACCATACTTAATTTCAACCTTTAGCCAATTTACATCGCCCAGATTGGCATTCCCATAGCCTATAACTAAAGTGTTTAAATTTTCAGCATCGCCGCGTTCCAACTTGTTAACCCGAATATTTCCATATTTAAGGTTTACTATAACCTTACCGCTAAGCTCGTTAATAAAGATATCGCCATACTTATTGTTGAGTTCTACCTCAATATTTTTTGGCATCTTAATCATATAGTCTATGCTCATTTCATCGTTTGAAATTGATGAGAACAACCTTTTATGCGATTTCATTAAATCCTCGTTGAACTTGGTTATCGCCGAAACAACATTATCCGATTCGGAAAATTCAACATCAATGGCATCGAGCATTATTTTTGCCTTTTCGTCATCGGGCTTATCAACCTTCACCTCCACATGGATTGAGATTGTATTTTTGTCCCAGTTCTCAACATTCACCTGACCGTACTTATTCTGGATAAACAGTTTTGTGGACTCGTTTACGCTGAACTCGCGGTCGAACACTTTATTTAATCTGCCTTTGGCCGCAAAGGCACACGAAAACATAAGCAGAAAGGCTAAAGTGACTGATAAAACTCTAAATGCTTTCATATTATTGGATTTTAATTGTTTACTACTTACTATTCTTATTCAAAAAAGACTGTAACTATTGCTTTATATCGGACAACGAATCTTGAATTCTTTGCAAAGCCTCCATCCGAACCTGATAGCTCTGTAACATTGCATCCACCACGTACTCTTTCCGGGGGTTTTGCTGAAGTTCTTTTTCAAGAGATTGCTTTTCACTTTCCAAATCGGCCAACATTCGCATTAACTCTGGTTTTACCGATGGATCGGAACTGAAAGCAATCTGCTCAATTGCCTTATACTTCCGGAGGAGCTGACTATTATAGTAGCTATCCATCTCTTTCAACACGTTCTGCGAATTCGAATTTCCAAAAATAAAATTGGCAAACTCGGGTACTTGTTCCTGATTATAGAAAAGGCCAAGTACTGCTGTGAGCGAAAGAATAAGCACAACCGAAGCCGCCGCCGACATTACAATGCGAATCATATGCGATCTATTACGCTGCTTCATTTTTGCAAGGAATCTGTCCTGATGCCCATTCAACAACTCCTCATTGTTAAATAGCCCCCTGTTTTCCTTAATATAATTGTTAAACCTTTCCATAGCTGAAAGTTTTATTGCTTTGCTTTAGTAACTCTAATAATTTCTGCCGTGCCCTCGTGAACTGAGATCGAACGCTCGATTGCCCAATTCCAAGCATTTCGGCAATTTCATCGTACTCATATCCTTCAACCAAGTGAAGGCTGAGCACCAACCGATATCCTTCTGGAAGCTGATTCATGGCCAATTTCACCTCCTCCACCGATTCGGGTATAAAATCATCAGCATCGTCCTGAACATCGGCTACACTTTTCACATCATCAATCGAGGTTAACTGTAACTTCTTTTTTTTAAGGTAATCGATGCAGGTATTAACAACAATCCGTTTTAACCAAGCACCAAAAGCAACCTCGTTGCGAAAAGTATTTAATTTATCAAATGCTTTAAAGAACGCTTCTTGCATGGCATCTTCTGCTTCCATTTTGTCGGGTAAAATTCGGCAGCTAACATTAAACATTGCCTTTGAGTACAAGTTGTATAGCTCAAATTGGGCTTTGCTATCGCCACGCCTACATAACTCTACAAGCTCTGAATGAATATTCATTTCCCGACTCGGTTTTTTCATTGCTTTCTATACTATAGACATTTTTAGGCTTAAAAGTGCTGCACGAGCGTTGTAAATTTCTTAAAAAAAGTCCTAGAATCCTAATCCTATAGACAATGAACCAATTGAATGATATGGAAATGTGATGATTTACGAATTGATAATGTTTTTAATTAGCGGCTTTCGTATTTTACGATAACAAAAAAGTGCCCCAGGCGGGGCACTTCTGAATTCCATATTCTACCTTCTGAATTCTGTTATTTTGATTTATCGGGTGCTTGAGGAATTGCGGGTAATGGCTTGTAATCCTTGAGTTGCTCCTTAATAATCTCAATGGCCTTGCTGAGCTGATCGTCGATTCCCATGTACTCCTTGTAAGGATCGTTATCGATATAAATATCTGGATCAACACCATGACCCTCAATAATCCAATTGCTGGTATCGCTGCTGAAACTTGCAAATTCTGGCTTACGCAAATCGCCTCCGTCAACAAATGGTAACGAACCCGAAATACCTACAACGCCACCCCATGAACGAGTACCAATGGTTGTACCAATGCCCAACCGTTTAAATCCATAGGGGAATAAATCACCATCAGAAGCGGAATAGCGATCCAAAAGCAACACTTTAGGTCCGTAATGGGTTTCCTGTGGAATTGGATTTGCATAAAGATTTCCTCTACGCATGGTTTGTCGATATACCTCTCTATTAAGACGTTCAAGAATCATTGGCGAAACATTCCCGCCGCCATTACCTCTATCATCAATAATTAATCCCTTTTTAGTTAACTGTGGATAGAAATACTTAACAAACTCGTTAAGTCCTTCCGATGCCATATCTGGAATGTGAATGTAACCAATCTCGCCATTGGTTGCCTCGTTTACCTTTTGGATATTTGTTTGAACCCAATCGTAATAGTAAAGGCTTGCTTCATCAGCAATAGGAGTAACCAATACCTTACGACTTCCAGTCAACTCGGGTTTGCCGTTAACAACCAACTCTACCGTTTTTTGAGCCTTTCCAACAAGGGTTGAGTATATATCGCTAACATTCTGCAAGTTTTTTCCATCAACGGCTAAAATATAATCGCCAACACTCACATTAACCCCAACATCCTGCAATGGCGAACGCGTGGTTTTATCCCAATTCTTCCCTTCAATTATTCTATCAATCTTAAAATATCCACTTGAATGTTTACTAATTTTTGCACCAAGCAAACCCATATTGATCCTTGCTGGCTCTGGTTTCTCGCCACTATTTACATATGCATGGCCTATGCTAAGTTCTCCAATCATCTCACCAATAATGTAAGTTAAATCGTTACGATGGTTAACATAAGGCAAAAGTGCCGCGTACTTATCGTGCATTGCATTCCAATCAACTCCGTGCATATTCTCCACGTAGAAGAAATCGCGCATCTGACGCCAACTTTCATCGAAAATCTGTTTCCATTCCTTGCGGTAATCAACCCACACCGTCATATTGCTCAAATCAACAGTCTTCTCTATATTCACCTTGGCTGTTGGCAAATCAATCACACTATAGTTATCGTTTTTTAAAACCAACATCTTTTTTCCATTCGATGAAATAGAGAACCTAAGCGATTCGGCCAATTCAACCTCCGATTTTTTCTTCAAGTCGAACATCTTGGCAGAAGCAACTCCTCTACGAGCTTTGGCCTGATTGTAATATATTTTCCCATCAATACAGTAAAGGTTACCATAGTACGCAGCATCAATTGGTAATGCTACGGTACGTGATAGAATCCCATCGAAATCAATTTTAACGCTTACAGCTGGTTTTGCGTCCTTTTTAGAATCTTCAACGGGCTTTCCATTCTGTTTGGAATCAGCCTGTTTTTCCTGATCTGTTTTTTTGTCAAACGTTACTTCATTATTCTCGGGGGCAAATGGCGATGGAGTATCCTTCGAAAGCATAATCATGTAAATCTTGCTCATTTCCTGATATGCATGGTTCCACTCGGTTTGGCTATAAATAGGGTTAAAATCCCTGTCGGAAACCAGAACGAGGTACTTTCCATCGTTGGAGAAAACTGCTTGCGATGATGAATACCAATTTTCGGTTACCTGGTTCTTTTGAGCATTTTCTATACTATAAACATAGATTACGTTGAATCGGTTGGCATCCTGTGCCGAATAAGTAATCCATTTGCTATCGGGCGACCAGTTAAAGCTGAAAATTTGGCCATAAGCATTTTTATCAACCAGAGTCACCTTTTTAGTATCGATATCAACATACTGCAAGCGACTTAGGCGATCGTTAAATAGTATCTTTTTGCTATCGGGAGCCCACTTAATATCGAAAATGTAGTTATTTACACCATTGGTAACCTGCACGGGACTTGAGGATCCATCCTGTGCTTGAATATAAATTTCATACTCGCCCGATTTATCGGAAACATAGGCAATGTACTTGCCATCGGGCGACCACTCTGCATCGCGATCGTGCGCATCGGAACTTTGGGTTAAGTTGCGGGTAATTCCCTTCTCTGCAGGAACCGAGAAAATATCACCCCTGGCCGAGAATACAACCCTTTCGCCATTTGGAGAAAGATTTCCGGAAAAAATTCGTTTGCTGGCATCCTTGTACTCTGGTCTGGCATAATCAAAATCATCATAAATAGTTACAGGTATTTTGGTGGAGGCCTTTGTAACTGCATCAAATCGATACAAAAAACCTCCATTCTCGAAAACAATTGAATTTCCTGAATAGGATGGAAATTTGATATCATACTCGGTGAAGTTGGTAACCTTTTGGGTTGATCCGTTTTTTAGATTGTATGAAAAAAGGTTCATGGTTCTATCCCTATCGGAAATGAAGTAAATCTCGTCTCCAATCCACATGGGGCAAATTTCCTGAGATACGGTTTTGGTGATATCTTTCACCTCCTTTGAGTCAAAATCGAAGATGTAAATATCGTCGGCCATTCCACCCTTATAGTATTTCCAGGTACGGAACTCGCGAAAAACCCTATTAAATGCCAACTTCTTACCATCGGCAGAGAATGAGCAAAAACCACCGCCCGATAGAGGCAACTCCTCCGACATTCCGCCATCAGCAGAAACCTTGAAAAGTGCACCAACAAAATCGTTGTAACTTTGCTTACGCGAACGGTAAACAATGTTTTTGCCATCGGGAGTCCATGCCATAACAATATTATTTGGACCCATCCGATCGGATACATCATCCCGGTTTAGAGTAGCCGTGTAGGTTAACCGCTTGGGCACGCCACCATCGGCAGGAATTGAAAAGATCTCAGTATTGCCATCGTACTGACCCGTAAAGGCAATAGTTTTGCCATCGGGCGAAAATTGTGGAAACATCTCGTATCCAACATGGTTGGTGAGTTTGCGGGCGATTCCACCTTCAATAGGCACAGTGTACAAGTCGCCTGCATACGAAAATACTACCTGACTACCATGTATGGCAGGGAATCTCATTAATCTTGATTCCTGTGAGTTTGCCCCTAATGCAAAAAGTAAACACACAGAAAAAATTATACTCCACTCTTTTTTCATATCAAGATAATTTTGTTAGTTGGTTTATTTAAGTGATTAAAGTTCGCGAAAATTTAGATACAAAAAACCATGTTTAGTTTAATGAATATCGTTATCGATATTAACAAAGTTACTGCACTATATAGAATTTTGATAACATTCTCATTTTTGTTGGCTAAAACCTATAAAAATCATAGGTTATAAAATAAAACACTACTACTTTTGTTAACCTAATTCCATTTCCGAATCTATCGTTTTTATGAAATACAATAGAATAGTAATTTTAGCAATAGTCTTCGTTTTATTTTTCAGTACAGTTCAGGCTAATAAACGAAATTTTACCACCTCAAGTCAGGATACTCTAAAACAGGTGTCGTGGGTTGACTCAATAATGCAGCAATTAACGCTTCGCGACAAAATAGGACAACTTTTTATGGTTGCGGCATACTCCAACCGCGACAATACTCATATACAAGAAATTGCCGATTTAGTAAAAAACCAGCATATTGGAGGATTGATTTTTTTTCAGGGAGGTCCAGTTCGGCAAGCGTTACAAACCAACTACTACCAATCACTAGCAAAAATCCCAATGCTGATATCAATGGATGCAGAATGGGGTCCAGGAATGCGATTGGACAGCACATTCTCATACCCTAGGCAGATGATGCTTGGCGCAAGTGCCGATTCGTTGCTAGTTTACCAGATGGGATGCGACATAGCCCGTCAGCTCAAACGGTTGGGGGTTCATATTAACTTTGCCCCTGTTGTTGATATCAACAGTAATCCTCAAAATCCAGTAATCAATACCCGCTCATTCGGCGAAAATAGAGACCGAGTTGTAAAGTTTGGACTAGCCTACATGGCCGGACTGCAGGATAACGGACTTATTGCGTGCGCAAAACATTTCCCAGGCCACGGCGACACCTACGAGGATTCTCATGTTGCATTGCCTACTGTATCGCACACGCTAGAGAGGCTCGACTCAATAGAGACATATCCATTTAAGCAGTTAGTAAAAGGGGGGCTAAACAGCATTATGGTGGCACATCTTAGAGTCCCAGCACTAGAGAGTGATTCGCTAAAACCATCAAGCATTTCATCGCATATCATCAACAATATTCTAATTAACGAAATTGGCTTTAAGGGATTGATTTTTACCGATGCGCTTAACATGAAAGGCATTGCAAACTACTACGATGCTGTAGAAATAAACGTGCTAGCACTTAAAGCGGGCAACGATATTCTACTGTTCCCCTCTAAGGTAAAGGAATCGATTGATAAAATTGAGAGCCTGATTAAAAGTGGCGATATATCAGAGAATGATATAAACCAAAAGTGTCGCAAAGTGCTCATGGCAAAATACTACGTTGGTTTGAATAGCTATAGCCCCATTGACACAGCAAATCTTTACAAGGATCTAAACACAATTTCATCGCAAGTCCTCCGTCGAAAAATTATTGCCAACTCGCTAACAGTTGTCTCCAACAATAACATTCTGCCTTTGAAAGGTTTAGATACTCTTAAAATTGCATACCTTGAGATTGGCACAAACAAGGGTGATGCTTTCAGGGAACAACTGGAACTCTACTCTCCAATATCTACATTTACCATTAATCCAGAATCGAGTGTTGCAGAATACGACTCACTGCTATTTGCGCTTGAGCCCTATAACCTTATAATTGTGGGGTACCATGCTGCCGACATCCGATTTAGTAAAAGCTATGGTATTACCTATCAAGCGGCAAACTTATTATTCGACTTGGCTTTCCGCAAGAAAGTTATCCTCGACTACTTTGGAACACCTTACTCCATAGGCAAATTCTTTAATCCACAATCGTTCTCGTCAATCATAATTTCGTACGATAACTCCTATGATGCCCAAAACCTTTCAGCCCAGCTAATTTTTGGAGGAATTAGCGCAAAAGGGCAACTGCCCGTATCGGTTGTAAACTCATACACGTTGGGAACAGGGAATCAGATCAGTGGTGGTAAAAGGCTCTCGTACATGCTTCCCGAAGAAATAGGAATTGACTCCAAATTTTTACAAAAGGTTGATTCTATTGCCTACGATGCCATTCAAAAAGGTGTAACGCCAGGTATGCAGATCCTAGCTGCTAAGGATGGCGTTGTATTCTTCAATAAAAGTTTTGGAAAGCCAACCTATTCCTCGCAGGAAAATGTTGATATTCGAATGCTTTACGATATTGCATCGGTGACTAAAGTAACGGCAACGCTACCAGTTTTAATGAAGCTTTACGATGACAGTAAAATCACACTTTCATCTACGTTGGGTATGTTCACCAAACTCGATAGTTACACCGATAAATCCGCCATAACCATCAAGGATTTACTCTTACATCAATCGGGGCTCCAACCATGGATTCCCTTTTATTTAAAAACATTATCAACATTAGTTCCCAATACCCAAGTTGCACAGGAAACACTAAGTGGAGATTACCCTTTCAAGGTTTCAGAAAAAGCCTACTTACACAAGTATGTGGCTCCAAGCACAAGGTACTATAGTTCCAAATGGTCCTTTAACTTCCCCTTAAAATGTGCCGAAAATATTTACTCCTGCGAAGGAATTAAGGATACTCTTTTCAACATTATTAATTCGTCAAAACTACAGGATGCAGGAAAATATCGATACAGCGATTTAGGATTTCTATACCTCCAACGCGTTGTGGAAAATATCTCAAATAAAGGCCTCGATGAACTTGCTGACAGTATTTTCTACAAGAAACTAGGGATGAACTACACATTATTTCAACCAACCAATAGGTTCGATAAGGAAAGGATTGTGCCTACAGAATACGACTTAACTTTTCGAAAACAACTGGTTTGGGGCAACGTACACGATCCTGCTGCAGCAATGATAGGTGGAGTGGCTGGTCATGCTGGAGTTTTTTCCAACGCAAACGATTTGGCAAAACTAATGCAGATGTACCTTCGAGGAGGATTATACGGAGATGAAAGATACCTAAAAACTGAAACGATATCTAATTTTACTAATACACCTAACGGAAATAATGGTAACCGAAGAGCTTTAGGATTCGACAAGCCTTCCCCAAAAGGAGAACCCTCACCTGCTGGCGATTTAGCATCGCCGAAAAGTTTCGGGCATACAGGGTTTACAGGAACTGTTGTTTGGGCTGATCCTGAAACTGGATTAATTTACATATTCCTTTCCAACAGGGTATATCCCGATGCTAACAATACCAAGTTAGCAGGCATGAACATCAGAACGAAAATTCACGACATATTCTACAAAGCAATTGGGCAATAATGCAATACAGCAATTAGGCTATTCCATAATGTAACGATTTGAGATTAAAGCATTGGTCTGTGTAAAACCAACCATTCGTTGTTATTTGCATTCCTCTTGAATTAAACAATTCCAACAGTCCATTCATCGTTTATGCCCGTCGTTTCTTTAAATGCAAATAATTTTGCACCCCATCCTTTTTTTTTGTAATTTACCTTGATGACTTCATTCACTTGTTTGCATAATCAAAACATGTTGTTTAGCAGTGTTGAACAACTATTAAATACATGAGATTTTTCGTGTACAAACTAATCAAGAGAAATTAACTTTGCTGCAATTGATATAAACAACTTAAAACACTATAAATTATGAGCATAACACATATCGAACACATTGGTATTGCTGTAAAAAATTTACAGGATGCTATTCCTTTTTACGAAAACATGCTTGGTCTTAAATGCTACAACATTGAAGAAGTAAAAGACCAAAAGGTGAAAACGGCTTTCTTCATGGTTGGACAAACCAAAATTGAACTTTTAGAATCAACAGATCCTGAAGGCCCTATTGGCAAATTTATCGAGAAAAAAGGTGAAGGAATTCATCATATCGCATTTGCAGTAAAAGGCATCGAGGATCAACTAAAAAGCATGGAAGAAAAAGGTGTTACGCTCATCGATAAAACGCCTCGTAAAGGTGCTGAAGGTTTAGACATAGCATTTCTTCACCCAAAATCTACCATTGGCGTCCTTACCGAGCTTTGCGAAGACAAAAACAAATAGTATTACCCATATCCAAACACACATATTATATGAGCACTCAAGAACAAAAAATCAAAGAATTAATTGAATTACGTGAAAAAGCCAAATTGGGAGGCGGCGAAAAACGTATTGAATCGCAGCACAAAAAAGGCAAATTCACCGCTCGCGAACGTATCGAAATGCTTCTCGACGAAGGCAGTTTCGAGGAATTCGACATGTTTGTATCGCACCGTTGTATCGATTTCGGCCTGGAGAAAGAAACCTACCTTTCCGACGGTGTTGTTACCGGTTACGGTACAATCGACGGTCGACTAGTGTACGTTTTCTCACAGGATTTCACCGTGTTTGGCGGTTCACTATCCGAGATGTTTGCAGCAAAAATCTGCAAGGTTATGGATATGGCCATGAAGGTGGGTGCGCCTGTTATTGGAATAAACGATAGCGGTGGAGCACGTATTCAGGAAGGTGTAAAAAGTTTAGGCGGATATGCCGAAATTTTTGAACGCAATATCCTTGCATCAGGAGTTATTCCTCAAATATCTGCAATTTTTGGTCCTTGCGCTGGCGGCGCTGTTTATTCACCAGCACTAACCGATTTCATTATTATGTCGCGCAACACCAGCTACATGTTCGTAACTGGACCAAAGGTTGTTAAAACAGTAACTGGAGAAACAGTTACTTCCGAAGAACTTGGAGGAGCCAGCATTCACTCTACAAAATCGGGTGTTGCTCACTTTGTATCCGACTCCGAGGAAGAGGGAATCATGCTTATTCGTAAACTATTAAGCTACCTACCTCAAAATAACTTAGAGGAAACTCCAATATACCCAACTAACGATCCTATAGACAGGCTTGAGGATGCCCTTAACGAAATAATCCCCGATAGCGCTAATAAACCATACGATGTAAAAGATGTAATTGGCGCTATAGTGGACAATGGAGAATACTTAGAGTTACAGCGTGACTACGCACCAAATATCGTTACCTGCTTTGCCCGTTTCAACGGTCAATCGGTTGGTATCATTGCTAATCAACCAAAATATTTAGCAGGCGTACTCGATATTAACGCTTCGCGTAAAGCTGCTCGTTTTGTTCGTTTCTGCGATGCTTTCAATATTCCAATTGTTACCTTAGTGGACGTCCCTGGCTTCTTACCCGGCACTGGACAAGAATACAACGGTATCATCATTCATGGTGCCAAACTTCTGTTCGCTTACGGCGAGGCTACTGTACCAAAAGTAACCATTGTACTCCGCAAAGCTTACGGTGGCGCTTACGATGTGATGAGTTCAAAACACCTACGTGGCGATATCAACTACGCTTGGCCAAGCGCTGAGATTGCCGTTATGGGACCCAAAGGCGCTATTGAAGTACTGCTAAGTCGGGAACTCGAAAGCATTGAGGACGAAAAAGCAAAAGTTGAATTCTTATTCCGTAAGGAACAGGAGTACAAAGATAAATTTGCCAATCCTTACGTTGCGGCTAAGTTTGGTTATATCGATGATGTTATAGAGCCTCGCAATACACGTTTCCGTATAATCAGAGCACTCCAATCGTTGGTAACCAAAAAGGATACAAATCCTCCCAAGAAACACTCAAACTTGCCATTATAATCCGCAAATAATGATGAGAAGATTAATTTTTACTATGGCGTTTGTTGGTGGAATGTTAGCATCTATCAATACTATCAATGCTCAAAGCATAAATGATTTGCGCATTAATGAGGTGATGCTATTCAATACAACAAACTATATTGATAACTTCGGCCAAAGAGGAGCTTGGATCGAAATAATGAATATGGGCTATAACTCAGTTAATATTGCGAACTGCTACTTAACAAACGATTTGGATGAGCCTAAAAAATATCAAATTCCTAAAGGCGATCCGCTGTCCCTAATTCCGTTACGTCAATTTGTTGTTTTCTTTGCCGACAATAAGACCGAACACGGTACGCTTCATCTGAATTTCTCGCTCGATAGCACCCATCGCTTTATTGCGCTAATTAGTCCTAATGGTAAAACCATAATAGACAGCGTAACGATTCCTATTCTTGCTTTAAATCAAGTATACAATAGAGTTCCTGATGGAAGTGATAATTGGACTATCGGTAAATCCACCACACCAAAAGCCACAAACAACGTTGGAGTTGCGGAAGTTACCGCAGGAGAACGTTTCTTGCGATTTGATCCTGTTGGAATTATCATGGCTATAATTGCTATGAGCGTTGTGTTTATTGCTTTGATAGTTCTTTACAGAATCTTTAAGGCAATAGGAAAAACAAACCAGAAAGCAGCGAAACGCAAAGTGGAAAAAGCAGAAAGAGGCAAAGAACAAGTTGCTGAGGAAGAAATATCCGGGGAAGTTTTTGCGGCTATTTCAACGGCTCTGTACCTATATGAAACAGAGAAACACGATCAAGAATCATCAATCATCACAATCCAGAGGGTATCGCGCCTATATTCGCCATGGAGTTCTAAAATCTATGGGCTGCGCCAAATCCCCAGCCGTATGGTATCACATCAACAAAAAAAATAAAAGAGTTGATGATTTATAAAGTTGAAGAACAAAATTAAAATTTACACGAATGAAAGATTTTAAGTTCAAAATAAGTGGCAATGAATACTCCGTTCACATTGCCAATGTAGAAGGAAATATGGCCGAAGTAGAGGTAAATGGAACTCCATACAAAGTTGAATTGGACAAAGAGCTAAAACAAACAAAAACTCCAAAACTAGTTCGCCCAGAGGCCGTTCCAACAACCGATTCTCACCCCTCAGTTGCCAAAACTGTTAGTCCGGGTGTTGCCACATCAGGCTCCATAAAAACTCCACTTCCCGGCGTTATCCTTGATGTTCATGTTAAACCAGGAGATACCGTAAAGGTAGGCCAACGTTTAATTGTACTGGAAGCCATGAAAATGGAAAATAACATCGATTCCGATAAAGAAGGTAAAGTAATTGATGTTAAGGTTCACAAAGGCGATTCTGTTCTGGAAGGTGATGTACTAATAATTATCGGGTAGTTATGGAACAATCAGGCGGATTTTTCTCGTTCCTGTTGGAAAACCTTACCCAGTTTATGTCTTACACTGGGTTCGCCAACTTTACAATCGGTCATGGAATAATGATATTGGTGGGCTTATTCTTTATTTATCTTGCTATAGCAAAGGAATATGAACCAATGTTGCTTATTCCAATTGGATTCGGAATAATCGTAGGAAACATTCCTTTCTCTCCAGGTTATCAAATTGGTATTTACGAGAACGGAAGTGTACTTAACTATCTATACTATGGAGTCATTCAAGGAGTTTACCCTCCCTTAATATTTCTTGGAATTGGTGCCATGACCGACTTTAGTGCTCTAATTTCAAATCCTAAATTACTCCTTATCGGTGCTGCTGCCCAGTTGGGTATATTTGGAGCCTATATGGCTGCTCTACTTATTGGATTTAGCCCAGAGGAAGCAGGGGCAATAGGTATCATTGGTGGTGCCGATGGTCCTACCGCAATCTTCCTATCATCTCGCTTGGCTCCTGAATTAATGGGTGCAATTGCAATATCGGCATACTCATATATGGCATTAGTTCCTGTAATTCAGCCACCGGTAATGAGACTATTAACCACCAAGAAGGAAAGACTTATCAGAATGAAGCCTCCTCGTCAGGTTACCAAACTTGAAAAGATACTTTTCCCAATTGTAGGTATGCTCTTAACAACATTCATCGTACCTTCAGGCTTGCCATTGCTTGGTATGCTTTTCTTTGGAAACCTACTAAAAGAAAGTACGGTTACTAAACGTTTAGCCGATACAGCCAAAGGCCCAATGATTGATATTGTTACAATATTAATTGGATTAACCGTGGGTGCATCAACCCAAGCTACCACATTCTTAACTGCAAAATCTATAGGTATATTTGCACTTGGTGCAATATCATTTGTAGTTGCAACCTTTGGTGGAGTTATGTTTGTTAAGATATTCAATATCTTCCTCAAAGAGGGTAATAAGATGAATCCTTTAATTGGAAATGCAGGGGTATCTGCAGTGCCAGATAGTGCAAGGGTTTCGCAAGTAGTCGGCTTAGAGTACGACAAAACCAACCACCTACTAATGCATGCTATGGGACCAAACGTAGCGGGAGTTATTGGTAGTGCCGTTGCCGCGGGTATTCTACTAAGCTTCCTATCGTAACCAATATATTCTCACTCAAATAGAAAAAGGTGTCTCATTATTGAGGCACCTTTTTTCTATGAATAAACCATAACCTTGAATTTTATTCTAAACAATACTTATACCTTAGAAATTTACAATTTAAGGCTAACTTTGCACATTACTTATAAGTTAAAATCAATCCTATATGAAGTCATTCTCCTACAAACTCATTGGAATATTGATAATCAGCCTTCTTATATCAATATCCTCTTTTTCGCAAAAGAATATCACGATTAAAATTCTTGAAACTAGCGATGTTCACGGGGCGATATTCCCCTACGATTTCATCAGGAATCAACCCATGGAATCGAGTTTAGCTCAAGTATATTCGTACGTTAAGCAGGAACGCAGCAACACCGCGCAGCAAGTTGTACTTTTGGATAATGGGGATATTCTTCAGGGTCAACCGCCTGTTTATTTCTCGAATTTCATCGATTCCACTAAATCCAATCTCGTTTCCAGAGTTTTCAACTATATGAAATATGATGCAGCAACCATTGGAAATCATGATATTGAAACAGGCCCCAATGTTTACCGCGCAATTGAAAAAGAGTTGGCAATGCCATGGTTGGCAGCAAATGCCATAAGTTCAGAATCCAAGAAACCTGCGTTTAAACCATATACAGTGGTAAATAAAGATGGCGTAAAAATTGCTGTACTAGGACTCACCTCACCAGGAATTCCCCATTGGCTTCCAAAAATTCTTTGGCCCGACATGTACTTTGAGGATATGATTATCACCGCAAACTACTGGGTTAAGTACATCCAGAAAAAGGAGAAACCCCATATCATAGTTGGATTATTCCACTCAGGCCACGATGCTTCCTATGGGGGAGCATCTACCGATGAACCTAAAAATGAAAATGCCTCCTTGCTTGTAGCAAAACAAGTTCCTGGCTTCGACGTTATCCTAATTGGCCACGACCACGATAAACTCTGTAAAAAAATTGCAAACATAAATGGAGATTCCGTGCTAGTAATGGATCCCACTTCTGGCGCCCGCCTGATTTCGGAAGCAACTATCAATATCACTCTTAATAAAAAAGGAAAATTGCAAAGTAAATCGGTTAACGGTAAAATAATTGAAACCAAAAATTTTAAACCCGATGGAGATTTTATGGCCGAATTTGGTGACGGCTATAAGAAAGTTGAAGCATTTGTAAAACGCCCCATTGGAACCTTCACTCAAACCATGAGTAGCGAGGATGCCTACTTTGGACCAACCGCTTTTATTGATTTTATTCATTCAGCACAACTGGATCTTACAAAGGCTGATATTTCGTTTGTTGCTCCACTATCCTTTGTATCAACCATTAAAGAGGGAACCGTTACCGTTAGCGATATGTTTAAGCTATACCGTTTCGAAAACTTTCTCTACACAATGTCACTCACAGGAAAAGAAATCGACGCTTTTTTAGAATACTCAGTATCGCTATGGTTTAATACCATGAAGAGTGCCGACGATCATCTAATCAAATTCAAAACTAATCCCGATGGCAGCATTGTAATTAACCAACAGGGAAAGGTTCAACTTTTCACAAACTTCTACAACTTCGACTCAGCTGCAGGAATAATCTATACTGTTGATGTATCGAAGCCCGATGGCGAAAAGGTAACCATCCAATCTATGACCAACGGAACACCTTTTGATGAAAACAAAATATACTCTGTTGCAATAAACTCGTACCGCGGCAATGGTGGTGGAGGTCACCTTACAAAAGGAAGCGGAATTGCTCCTGATGAGTTACCTAACAGGATAAAATCCTCCACCGAAAAGGATTTACGATTCTATATTATGAAGTATATTGAGAGAAAACAAACCATTACCCCATCAAGTTTTAAGACGTGGAAAATTATTCCTGAGGAATGGGTTAATCAGGGAATTATACGCGATAAAAAATTGCTGTTTAATTCACCAAATAACGATTAGACAAGATGAATTTTAATGATGCAGTAAAACAATTCAATTCTGGCAAAGCATTACCCTTGGTTGAAGAATTTTACACCCTTCAAGGCGAGGGATTTCAAACAGGTCGTGCGGCTTACTTCATTCGCATTGGAGGATGCGATGTAGGTTGCTCGTGGTGCGATTCCCGCTTATCGTGGAATCCCGATATTTTTCCACCTGTAAATGTTGATGAGATTGTTGAGCGAGCAGCATCGTTCCCCGCAAAAGCAGTAGTGGTTACTGGCGGAGAACCCAGCCTATACCCTCTCGATTATTTGTGTGCTGAGCTAAAAAAGAAAGGCGTACAAACATTCATCGAAACTTCGGGTGCCTATCCCCTATCGGGGCAATGGGATTGGATCTGTTTATCACCCAAGCGTCAGCAACCACCAGTTGACTCAATCCATATGAAAGCCGATGAGCTGAAAGTAATAATTACAAGTCCCGAGGATTTGCAATGGGCCGAGGAAAATGCTAAATTAGTAAAATCGAGCTGTATGTTATTTCTTCAACCCGAATGGAGCGTATACGAGAAAATTGTACCAATTATTGTTGAGTATATAATGCAAAACCCAAAGTGGCGAATATCGTTACAAGCACATAAATTCATGCATATTCCTTAGATCATGAGGCCCTTAATTATTTACGCTTTATTAGTTTTACTCCCCTTTACAGGAGTAACGCAAACTCAAAAAAAGTTAAGCGTAAATAATAGGCGTGCCATCGAAAACTATAACAATGCACTTAAATCGTACGACAGGTACGATTACATTGAAGCACAGCGATTATTGAAAGAAAGCATCAGGATTGAGCCAAAATTCATTGAGGCTCATCTTGTTCTTTCCCAAACATTCTATATGATGGGCATTATTCCAAGCGCGATCGAATATTTAGAAAAAGCCATAGCGATAGACCCCAAGTTTTACCCAAGAGCATACTATACCCTAGGCCGATTTTTACTCCAGATAGGAGAATATCAGCAAGCGAAAGATAAACTTGAGTATTTTTTAACCCTCAAGGATAAATCAAAAGAAATTGAAAAATCGACCCATGAGTCTATTGAGCGCTGCAAATTTGCCCTGAATGCAATTGCAAACCCGGTTCCGTACAATCCCGTAAATATTGGCACAAACGTAAATACTGATTTGGATGAGTATTGGCCCAGCCTTTCGGTTGATGAAAAAACGCTGGTTTACACCGTTCGCCTGCCTAAATCGGTAAACGTTGGTATTAGGAATACTAAGTGGCAGGAAGATTTTTATGTAAGCACTCGCACTGAAAACTCGGGATGGAGTAAAGGTATTCCCATTGGAGAGCCAATAAATACTGATATAAATGAAGGTGCACAGGCTCTTTCCGCCGATGGGAAAACAATGTACTATACCATTTGTAGTGGCGAGTGTAACCTTTATACATCTGTTTTGCAGAGTGATGGTAGTTGGGCTGCACCTATAAAACTACCACCTCAAATTAATGCCAGTAAATATTCTGAGAAACAACCCTCCATTTCGCCCGATGGAAAAACAATATATTTTGTAAGCAATAGACCCGGCGGATTAGGCGGATTCGATATATGGAAATCCGATAAAAATCCTGATGGAACATGGGGAAACACCGTTAATATTGGTGAGCCAATTAACACATCGGGCGATGAGCAATCGCCATTTATACACTTCGACAACCAAACGCTTTACTTCTCCTCCAACGGCCATCTTGGAATGGGAAGTATGGATATCTATGTAACAAGACTTGATTCAACTGGAAAATGGACTAAACCTTTAAATTTTGGCTACCCAATAAATACCTACAAAAGCGAGGAAGGATTAATTGTAAACGCCAAGGGCTCTGTCGCTTACTACTCCACCGATATTATTCCGGAACGCGGTCGCGATATTTTCACATTTAACCTTTACCCCGAAATTCAGCCTATTCCAACATCTTACCTTACTGGAGTTGTAAAGGATAGCAAAACCTTAGAGCCACTGGAAGCACAAATTACATTGGTAGATTTATCATTGAAAAAGGAAATAATGAACACAACCACTCCAAAGGATGGAAAGTTCCTTGTTTGCCTGCCTACCAACAAATCTTATGGTTTATTTGCATCGGCACCAAACTACCTATTCCACTCGGAGCATTTCGATTTAAAAGGGATTTTCTCCTTTGATAAACCCTACTACTTGGAGATTCTTCTTAATCCAATTGTTAAGGATGAGATTCTTGTTTTGCGCAATATCTTCTTTGCACTCGACTCATACGAATTAAAACCCGAATCAACCATTGAACTTGATAAGTTAGTTGCAATTCTAAAACAGAACCCAACAATAAAAATTGAGATTGGCGGCCATACCGATGACCAAGGTTCCAATGAGTACAACCAAAAACTATCCGAAAATAGGGCTAAATCAGTGGCAGAATATCTGATTGCCAACAAAATTGAAGCTAACAGAGTTAAATGGGTTGGATATGGCGAAACCAAACCTGTTGCAAGCAACTCTACGCCAGAAGGTAAAGCCCAAAACAGAAGAACAGAAGTTAAAATTCTTTAATTTTTCGGGAATCGTTGTCTTATTAAGGAAATTTTTAGGAAAAACTGTTGTATTATAATTAATTAGGGCTTATTTTCGCAAGTAAATACCAACAATTACAATCAACTGAATTTTAACAACTTAAAAGCGAAAATCCTGACAAAAGAATGAGAAAATGGCGCATTGAAGATTCAGCCGAGATGTACAATATCAACGGCTGGGGGGTAAAATACTTCTCCATCAATAAGGATGGAAATGTTGTGGTTACTCCCAAAAACAACGGTGTTGAAATAGATCTCCGTGAACTAGTTGATGAACTTCAAATTCGCGATGTTTCTGCACCAATGCTAATAAGGTTTACCGATATCCTTGATAACCGAATTGAGGATATGTCTCGTTCATTTAAAGTTGCAGCCGAGGAGTACGGATATCAAGGCCAAAACTTTATAATCTACCCCATCAAGGTAAACCAAATGCGCCCCGTGGTTGAGGAAATAATTAACCACGGAAAAAAATTCAACATAGGACTTGAGGCTGGCTCAAAACCCGAACTGCACGCGGTTATTGCAAGTAATCCCGATAATGAATCGCTAATTATTTGTAATGGATATAAGGATGAGGACTACATTGAACTAGCGCTACTTGCCCAGAAAATGGGTAAAAAAATATTTATTGTTGTTGAAAAAATGAATGAGCTAAGGCTCATCGCAAAAGTATCGCAACGATTAAAGATTAAGCCAAACCTAGGGATTCGTATTAAACTGGCAAGCTCAGGTAGCGGAAAGTGGGAAGATTCGGGTGGCGATGTTAGTAAATTCGGATTAACCTCCAGTGAACTGCTACAAGCATTGGATTACCTGGAGAATAACGATTTAAAGGATTCCTTAAAACTGGTTCATTTCCATATTGGTAGCCAGGTTACCAAAATCCGTCGTATCAAAATTGCACTACGTGAAGCTTCGCAATTCTATATTCAACTCCACCAACTAGGATTTAAAATTGAGTTTGTTGATATTGGTGGCGGACTTGGTGTAGATTACGATGGAACACGCTCATCGAGTAGCGAAAGTAGCATCAACTATAGCTTACAGGAATACGTTAATGATTCCGTTTCGACACTTGTTGATGCTAGCGACAAAAACGATATTCCCCACCCTAACATCATTACAGAGTCAGGACGGTCGCTAACAGCACATCACTCAGTTTTGATTTTCGAAGTTCTGGAAACCTCTTCGTTACCCACTTGGGCCGAGGAAGAGGAGATTACGGAGAATGCTCACGAGTTGGTACAGGAACTATTTGATCTATGGGAAAAATTGAATCAGCCCAGAATGCTCGAAACATGGCACGATGCTCAACAAATTAGAGAGGAAGCTCTTGACCTTTTCAGCTTAGGCTTGCTCGATTTAAAAACTCGTGCCCAAATTGAACGCTTATTCTGGTCTATTGCCAAAGAAATCAATCAGATTACATCCGAAATAAAACATGTTCCTGATGAGTTGCGGGTATTGCCAAAACTACTTGCCGACAAGTATTTCTGCAACTTCTCATTATTCCAATCATTACCAGATACATGGGCTATCGATCAAATTTTCCCGATCATGCCTATTCAGCGCCTAAATGAAAAACCGGACAGGGCAGCGACTTTGCAAGATATCACCTGCGATTCCGATGGTAAGATTGACAATTTCATCTCCACCAAAAATATATCGTACTATCTGCCTGTTCACTCCATAAAATCGAGCGATTCGTATTATATTGGAGTATTCCTGGTAGGTGCATATCAGGAAATCCTGGGTGATTTGCACAACCTGTTTGGCGACACAAACGCGGTTCACGTTTCCGTTAACGACAAAGGATACGAGATTGATCAGATAATTGATGGCGAAACTGTTGCCGAAGTACTTGAGTATGTTCAGTACAATCCCAAGAAACTTGTTCGCTCACTAGAAACATGGGTAACCTCATCGGTTAAGGCTGGAGTAATATCATCCAAAGAAGGGAAAGAGTTTCTATCGAACTACCGATCGGGACTTTATGGATATACATATCTTGAATAGAGGCAAGTAACTAAATAGAAATAATAAAGGCTGCTTAAAGCAGCCTTTATTTATAGTAACTTTTTGAGCTTTAACTTTAACTGCTCGGCCGATGTAGGACGAGAAACTATCTTCAAATCCTTATCTACCAAAAACATCTTAGGCGTTTCATCAACATTATATTTGAGGATTATAGGATTATCGTATTCCGCCTTAATTTGCATGTTACACCAAGGAAATTGTTTGTCATCCACAAACCTTTTCCACTGATCTACTTCGTCATCTATCGAAATAGCAATAACCTCAAATCCTTTCGACTTATAGGTGTTGTAAACCTCAACAATATTGGGCATCATTTCAATACAATGAGGGCACCATATAGACCAAAATACTATCAACTTATATTTTGACTTCTCTGTTGATACTCTAAATGACTTTCCAGCTAAAGGTTTTACCTTAAAATCATACACCTTATTTCCAACAAACAAAGTTTTCTCAAGCGTTAATCGGGCATTAAGTTCCGTATCGTTCTTTAAGGCAGTCGATGCACTTCCACCTTTTACGAGAAGATATTCTAATACTCCATAGTAATCCGTATCGGCAAAACCCTTACACAACGAACCAATAATTTGTCCTCTGATTGTATCGGACATTGAAATGCGAAGTAAAATATCTATTTGTGAAACAAAAGCAGAATCCTGCTGCTCCTTATCATAACAATCCTCGCAAATTGAATTCTCCAGGTAATCCCAAACATTCTTAAGCAACAAAGGGGTATTAAGCAACCGATTATCGCTCAAGTTAACGCCCATCCACCATTCTTTAGCCAACTGCGCTTTATAGGAATACTGATCGATTGCTCCAATAATAAAGGGTTTAGTATCAAGATTGATATAGTTGGATACAAATAAAGAAGTATCTATTTGCGAAAGGGCAAGTGCTTTTTTGTAAAAATCAAACTCTACGAGTTGTTTTTCATCCCGAAGTTGCTGAGCAAATGGCTGATCGGCAGTGTAGTAATTCTGAAGGGATCCAATTAACCATTGCTGCTGCTCCGATGCCTGTTTCAACCTAGAGTATTCAACAAACACCTTATTTTCCTTCGAAACAATAACTTTTAGACTATCCTCTATTGAAAAAACAACGGTTTCGAATTTGATTTCAGGCTCGTTAGCCACAACAAAATCAAACGAACTCGATTTGCCTACAACCATGCGATATAGACCCTGGCTTGCCTCCAAAGGCAAAGTAAAGTGATAAATACCATCTGCAGAGGCTTTGCAAGAATCTACTGCTTCTATCTCTTTACCCAAATACTTCATGAGTTTGGCCTTCGATCCAATCGATTGCTTAACTTTTAGTTCAATGGAGGTTTGGGCAACCATTTCGCCATAAAAAAGGGGAATACCGATAAAAGAAAAAACAATTGCTTTAAATTTAGACATCATTATTGATCCCTTATTGTTTAACTATATACTTTAGAATTTTCAATTTCAAGTCGGAAGGATTGAATGGTTTTAAGATAAAATCGTTCATTCCAATGCTGAAAATTTTACGCTTAACATCGCGCATTGCCGAAGCACTTAACGCAATTATTGGAATTGAACGTTTAGTCTTATCAGATAATTTTCTGATTGCCTTGGCAGCATCATAGCCATTCATCTCTGGCATCTCCAAGTCCATCAACACCAAATCGTAGTTGTTTTTGCCAATCATTTCTAACGCAACCAGCCCATTCTCAGCATGCTCATGGTTAATACCCCAATTAGAAAGAAAACGCTGAACAATTAAGGTATTCAAATCGTTATCCTCAACTATTAAAACCCTATACTGATTACCTTTTTTTAGCTCTAACTCGAAATCCTGTACCGATACATCTTGCGCTTTCTTGGGTAGAATCTTAAACTTCAGATCAAAATAAAAGTTTGAACCTTTACCAAGACTACTCTTTAGCATAATCTCGCCACCCATCATATCTACAAGCCTTTTCGAGATTGCCAAGCCCAAACCGGTGCCTCCAAACCGACTCATCTGACCATGCACCTGTGTAAATTCCTGAAAGATGATGTCCTGTAGCTCCTTTTCAATTCCAATACCAGTATCGGAGATCGAAAATCTAACAATTGCATGCTTCTGAATCATCTTCTGGAGCTTAAAACTTACTTTTACTTGGCCCTTTGATGTAAATTTAATGGCATTCCCAATAAGATTTGTTAACACCTGATTAATACGAACCCTATCGCCTAGTAGATTGTTTGGAATACTAACATCTATCTCCCCATTTAGGCTAATAGACTTCTCATTGGCCATCTGAGTATACGAACTTATAAGACCAGCATGTAGTTGATGAAGATTTATCTCCGATTTAATCAAATCCAGCTTACCTGCTTCAATCTTGCTGAAGTCGAGAATATCGTTTAGCAATGCCAACAAGTTCTCAGCCGAGTACTTTAAGGCGTTTAAATTTGATACTTGGGCTGGCAAAGGATTCTCCTGAAGGAGTAGATTGGTCATGCCAATAACTGCATTCATAGGAGTCCGAATCTCGTGACTCATTGTGGATAAAAAACGTTCTTTAGTCCGGCTAGCCTCCTCGGCTAACTCTTTGGCTACAATTAACTCCTGCTCCTGCTTCTTCCTTAATGAGATATCGCTCATTGCGGAAAGCAAACATTGTTTCCCTTGAATATGAATGATTTCGGCAGATAAAAGAACTGTAAGTTCTTCATTCCTCTTGCTATGAATTTTTAACTCAAGGTTACTTACCCTACCGCTTTTACTCAAAAAATCGATGAGTTCACCCCGCTTTTCTATATCATTAAAAATATTCAAGTCTCTGGAAGTTTTTCCTATAACCTCATTTTTCAGCAATCCTGTTTTCTGGATAAAGGCTTCGTTTACATCAAGATACCGACCCTCTTCTAGCGTACTTATGGTCATCATAACAGATACCGTATTGAAAGCTTTCGAGAATTTCTCTTCCGATGCCTTAATAACCCGTTCGGCTTCAAGTCTAGGACTAATATCCTGAGCAATTGCAAAAATCACATCGCGCTTACTCCAGAGTCCCTTAACCATCCTTACCTCTACGGGAACCAAACTCCCATTATGAGCTTTCAGATTAGAAGTGTACGCACCTCTTACTCCATTAAAAACAGTATTTAGGGTTTCCGATATTACGTCTTGGTTCTCTGTATGAAATTTCACAAACGATTCCAAAAGTAGTTCATGTTCTTTGTAGCCTAATCGATTAATAACGGCTTGGTTAACCTGAACAATGTTTCCATTGTGATTTATAAAAAAGACAAAATCACCAAAAGCATTTACAATAAGCCTAAAATTTTGCTCCTCCTCAACTAAATTATTTTCCGATTCCTTTTGCTGGGTTATATCGTAACTTGAACAAAGTAGAGCAGGTCTCCCCTCCCATTCTATGATAGAAACATTAGATTTAATCCAACGCAACTCATTTAACTTGGTAAGAATCCGCAGGGTAAAACTGTTCGACTTACGCTGTTTTATCTCACTAAAATCGTTCTGGAACAGTAACTTTATCAGTTTTCGATCCTTTGGATGAACGATATCTAGAAATAGGATCTCCTTTACCTCCAAATCGCTATACCCAGTTAAAATCGAAAAACTGGGATTACAAAAAACTACCCGATGGCTTTGAACTACATATATGCTGCTTTCGTTCTGAAATAGCAAACTCCTAAAAAGTTCATTTTCAGATTTCAGTTTATTTAAATCTATGTTTGTATCGCCCCGATCTATCAAAGTATTGCGGTTTGAGGGTTCAAAATGATGGCAAAAGTTATAAAAAATGTCGATAAGTTGAGTCTAAAACGGTAAAGAATTGAATTAATGAAGAAAATCGACCCAATACAGTGCTTTAAAAGTGTAATCTTAGTGTACAAGATGAAAAATCTTAGATTTTACACGCCATTTTGTCGTGATAATTCTACATAACAAATGCCATTTTTGCAGAAAAATAAGAATGGCATGCGTATTGAAAATATGATAGTACAACAATAAAATGAATGTCTAACTAAATTATGGAGGAAAAAGTTATGATACCAATGCTAAGACGCAGAAACACTCTGCCAAATTTCGTTGACGAGTTCTTGGGTGATGATTTATTCAACCGATTCTTCAGCGAAAACGAGAATGTAACTGTTCCTTCTGTTAATATAAAAGAAGGAACAGAAGACTACTCGATAGAAGTTGCCGCACCTGGATTCGACAAAAAGGATTTCAAGGTTGACCTAAACAACAATGTTCTTGAAATCTCCAGCGAAAAGGAAACTAAGGAAGAAATTAAGGATGAGAAAGTTATGCGCCGCGAATTCCATTACTCATCATTCAAACGAACCTTCACGCTTCCAGACTCTGCTGATACCGATAAAATAAAAGCGTCGTACGAGAATGGAATTTTGAGTATCTGCATCCCAAAAAAAGATGAGGCCAGGGTTAAGCCAGTAAAGCAAATCTCAATTTCATGATAAAAGCCCAGTTAAACTGGGCTTTTATCATGAAATACGTTAAAGGTTTTAAATATATCGAGTGTCTTTAACTTTTAATTACCTATACTCCATATGCTCCTGATCCGTGATTTTCTCACAGTAATGGCACTTTAATGAAACGCTCTTTTTGTCGGATACATGAAATTTAGGTGTAACATTTTCAAAGTTTGTAATACACTTTGGGTTAACACATTTCACAATGCCAACAATCTCGTCAGGAACCTCAACAAGCATCTTTTCAACTACCACGTAATCCTTAATGATATTTAACTTTGCATGTGGAGCAACTATTGCAATCCTGTTGATCTCGTCACGTTCAAAAAATTTATCGGCAATCTTAACTATCGCTTTTTTCCCTAACCGATGACTCTCCAAGTTCGTACCAAAAGTTATTTGGTTTGGAATTTTATCTAAACCAAGTATGGATATAACCTTAAAAAGATTCTGAGCAGGAATATGATCAATTACAGTTCCATTCTGAATGGCACTAACGCTTAATTGTTTTTTATCGTTCATAGCTATTATCTTTTAATATTTTACTTTAAACCAAGGATTGTTGCCATAATCGCCATACGGGTGTAAACGCCATTAAGCGCCTGGGTAAAGTAGTACGCCTTGTTATTGTCATCAACATCTATATTAATCTCATTTACACGTGGCAGTGGGTGCAAAACACGCATATTTTCTTTAGTTCCCTCTAGCATATGATTGCGAAGAATGTAAGCATTCTTCACTTTCTCGTAATCCATCGGGTCGGAAAAGCGCTCTTTCTGTACACGGGTCATATAAACGATATCGGCATCCTTAATATTTTCAGCCAAATCGGTATGCTCTTCGAATTTTAGTCCCTTTTCCTTGAGGAATAACTTATACTCCTGAGGCATTTGAAGCTCCTTGGGTGCAATAAACACGAACGAAGCGTTGAACTGTGACATTGCCATAAGTAACGAGTGAACAGTGCGGCCATACTTTAGATCGCCAACCATAACAATTTTCAAATTGTTAAGGGTACCCTGAGTTTTACGAATTGAGTACAGATCGAGCATGGTTTGCGTAGGGTGTTGGTTTGCTCCATCGCCAGCGTTGATAATAGGTACAGGAGACACTTCGCTTGCAAATCGAGCACTTCCCTCAACGGGGTGACGTATTACAATCAGATCGGAGTAGTTGGCTACGGTTAGAATTGTATCCTTCAAACTTTCGCCCTTAGCAACACTTGACGACGAAGCCTCGGAAAAGCCTATTACTCGACCGCCCAGCCTATTTACTGCGCTTTCAAAACTTAGACGAGTTCGGGTTGATGGCTCAAAAAATAGAGTTGCCACAAGCTTTCCTTCTAAAATTCTTTGGTTAGGATTCTTTTCAAACCCCTCGGCCAAGTCGAGCACCTTGAAGATTTCCTCCTTGCTCAAGTCGTTAATTGAAACCAAACTTCTGTTTTTCATTTTGTATAATTTATGTTGGGTTATTATCAAAAAAAAACCCCGACACCCGGGGCTACTATACTGTTGACAAATATTCTACGTTAACTGATTCAATCTTTTCAACTCTCGACAAAAACTCTTCACATAAACTCTTTCGAACAGTAACCTTAATGTTGCAACTATTATCGAACTGCTGCTCATTAATATCAATATTCAAATCCTTTATAATCTTCATAATATCATTCATCACAAGGTATCCAAATGATATGCTGTAAACATCATCCACTGTTTTTATAACAATTTTAGCATTCTGCAAAGCATCTTGTGCCGCACTTTTATACGCATTTATTAACCCCGATACACCTAGCTTGGTTCCTCCAAAATAGCGCACAACCACAACTAAAATATTGGTAAGGTTAAAACTCAGTAACTGCCCATGAATGGGCTTACCAGCAGTTCCCGAAGGTTCTCCATCATCGTTTATACGCCATTTCTCGCCCTTTGACCCAATAATATAAGCATAGCAGTGATGCCGCGCATCATGATACTCCTTGTGTATATCGTCTAGAATTGTCTTAATGGCATCCTCGGAGTAAACAGGCATGGCAATTGCAATAAACTTACTGCCCTTCTCCTTATAGAGACCAGTAATGGTTCCTTCAATTGTCCGATAAGTATCCTCTGCCTGCATTAACTATTCGATAAAACAATAATTGAAATAACTGAAAGAGCAATACCAACCCAGTTGGTTCGTGTTGGACGTTCCTTAAATAGTATCAAACCAAAGAGTACACTGAATAGTACAACCCCAATATTATTAATTCCAAAAATAATTGAGCCCTGCATCTGTAATCCTGTAGTAATATCGATATGATTTAGCGCCGCAATCATAAAGTACATCGATCCAAAATTTACCAATCCCAATACTGCCCCCAAAATCCATGTTTTATAATATTTCAGATCAGTTGCAGCGACTTTATTTAAAGGTAACGATAAAAAACCAATTAACCCGGCTATTCCAAAAATCACAGCATTAAAAATGGGATTCATCTCATTTGTCACAAAGGTGGCTTGTGCGTATTTAGTTGAAGCATCTATCACTCCAATTCCTAAAAATATTAACAAAGGGAGATAGATTCCAGCCCCACCCTTAACTAGTCGATCCTTTTTGTAAGTGGTTAGCAATACTGATGTCAAGGCAAGAAATATCCCAACAATTTTTATAGTATTTAATTTATCGTTAGCATCAATCCATACCGAAAGAAGTATAGGAAGGATTACTGACATTTTAGCAGCAACCGAAGTTACAGCAACGCCTGCACGCTGAGTGCTCATGCCCAACAAACGGAACATTACTATGAATAAGGCTCCAAGAGCTAGCATGAAAATAATTGTTCCAAAATTGAGGCTTAATAGTGGTTTTAGATTACCATCGGCCAAAAAAAAACCTGCAAAGCAGGCAGCGATATAATTGACAAGTATTGCACTAAATGTATTTACCTTTAAGCGTTCGGCAAACTTAAATGTGACCAAAACCGCAGATGAAGAAAGAATACAAAGTAATAGGTAAATCATTGCTTTAGGTTTGTACAAAATTATTGGATTTTAGTTTACCTCCAAAATTTTGAAATCACCTTTTTCAAAAATATGGTTAACAATTTATCAACAGATACACAACACCAGAAATTTGAAGCAAGTATCTAATGGGTTAAACTTAATGCACACAACACTGTTTCATAATCACAATTCTTAATGTTAACAACAACTGGATTATGGATGTTCCAATGCTGAATCAAACTCTCAAGGTTTATATCGCGAACCGTTACGATTATTGGGTTGCTTCTGCGCCGAACTAAATTAGTAAAAGCATTGGCCCAAGCTTCACCGGCCAGTTCCATTTTACCAATCTCATCAATAATTACAACATCTCCCCTTGCTGAACTGGCAAGTAATGCACTACCAGCCTTCAATGCATCCGCATAAAACTCAAATGATTTTTGGGGAGTTCCACACTGGGCAATCCTCTTTGAAAGAGGCATCAATGTTTTCTCTGGGAGAAGAACCAAGCTGTACCCTGTTCGTAAATCACAACTTCCTTCACCCAACGCATAGAACCCGGTATACTTTATACCCTTAGAACTTAAGACCTCAATCAAGTTTTGCACAAAGGTTGTTTTCCCCTCACCCCTATCACCCACTATCAGTATAAATGGGTATTCAATATTGTTTGGGATCGATGGAGCAAGAGTATCGCTAACTAAATTTCGGATCTGGCTAATTGGATTCCTTCCTCGTAGTTCAAACCTTTTGATTCGCCCCATATACTCGGGCAATGCATTAAAAGCAAGCGATGTAGCCATATAGGCAGGCTGAAAAATTCCTCCAGCAAAATACCCTTTAATGCATGGTTTTCCTAATTCTGTACCTATCGCAGCAAACGAAACAACAACCATAAAGGCTCGCATCATAATTTTACTTCCACCAAAAACCCAATCAAAATTTGTAATTGACGATACGCTTATTAATGGAACAACAAACGAAAATAAGACAACAGGTATAAGTAAACTCATCTTCATAAATGGAAACCGAGCCCGTGGATAGAAAAGTAGCGTGAAAACAATATATGAAGTAGCAATTATAAGCGAAAGGTAATTTGGAATTTTAGACGTAATGCTAAGAAAAAATATCAAGAACGATAAATGCAAGATTGAGTAAAACAACGGTAAGAAAGATTTTTGGCGCAACGATTGATCACCATCAACAGTATCCCCAATCTGAATAGTCCATTGATTTCCTTTGAAGTTTTTACCAATAGAATATCCCAAAATCACTGCAAAAAAACCGAATAGAAAATACGCAATAGAAACCCCAATAATAGGCCAATAATTGGGTGATTGCTGGGCTACATTACCTGTGCTAAAATTAAAGACTGAAACATACAAATCGTAGATGCTTGAGCCATACATCATAAAAAGTCGACCTATTTTAAAGAAAGGAACCGAAAGCACTGCTAGTCCACCACCAACCATCAAACCCCACAAATTTCTTCCGAGGAGCAAAACGCCCACTTCCATAAGCACCCCCTCTAGCATGATACCAATCATCGGTGTAAGTATTACAGCACTAGGAGATACCGACTTAAGCATTGCGCAAACCAATGCAGCACGCCAGTATAACCCTCGTTGCGGCTGACCAATGGATATTGCAGTCATGATCATAATACCAGCAAACGAAAGTAGAGTCCCTGCAATTAAAGGAAGCATAAGATTATGGAGGACACTTCCCAGTATTATCTCCAAAGCACCCCAGAATGTTCCTGCTACAACAGCCTTTTGCCAAATTGGAGATAATGTATAGGTTGAGCTACTTTTCATCTATCTGCGATGTTTTTTTTGCATTAACAATAATAAGGTAATCGATTGCTAGTATGAAAAGAAGAAAAAACTCTATATCCTGCAGGCCTATAATATTTAAACAAATTGTAACAAGCATTACAATCAGGGTTATCTTTCGGTACTTATCAACTTGCGTAAGGTTAACTCTATTCCGATAGTAAAATTTTATCCTGTGGTAAAGGAATGGCCCAAATGCCAAATAAAAAAATACGACTCCAATCCTATAGCTTATCAACCTTACAATTCCTGCAAAAATTAGAAGACCTACAGTAAAAAGGATTAACTTACGTTCCGAAAACTTTCTTTCAGCCATTTTTAAACTATTCAATGGAAAACAATCAAAAAGGGTATTAAAATTGTTAGCAAGTATATAAAAAAAAAGCTTGCGCTAAATACCTATATTTGATGTTTAATTGTTTAAAGTTGACCAAAAACAATGATTATGAATAAATTTGCGCTATTACTGCTATCAATAATTTTCTCAATCTCTTGTCATTCTCAAGTCCTTCAACCTCAAAGGGAGATTACTTCTCAAGAACTAATGTACCACGTAAACATTTTAGCATCCGACAGTTTACAGGGGCGTTACCCTGGCACAACACACGATAAAATATCAGCAAAGTACATTAAAGATCGGCTTAACTCCTATGGTCTAACCCTACTTGATAGCAAAGGATACCAATTCTTTTCTATCGAAAAACCCTCACCCAAACGTTTTGAGAACACCCATCTTATGATTGATGGCAAACGATTAATGTATGGAATAGACTATACAACTTTACCCTCTAAGGGTAGCGATTCTCTTTGTGCAAATGCGGTATTCGTTGGATTAGGCAATAAAGTTGATTACAATAACGTGACGGTTAAGCGGAAATGGGCTGTATTTTTCAGAAACGGCACCAAAACAGATAGCTCTGATCAGAAAAATGATATGCAATTAATGAATCTTGAGAAAATAGATATCGCCAAGGAGCAAAGCGCCGCTGGTATTATAATTCTTGATGATGACAACAATGCCTCCATTTCTTTAGAAAGCAATTCAAAAGATTACGGAATGCCCATTTTTATATTGAATGATGAAGCCTCAAAAAAATTCATTAGCCATATCGGGGATATTGATTCCATAAAAAAGCATTTACAAAGTGGAATGAGCCTTTCCCAGAACCTGCCAACCACAATCTGTGGTAAAGTTGGAAAATCGTTCGAAGAAATCAACACACAAAATGTTATAGCATTGCTAAAAGGCTCGGATCCCAACCTACAGAACGAGTACATAGTAATTGGAGCGCATTACGATCATTTAGGTTTGGGTGGAAAAAATTCCACTAGCAGAATGCCCGATACCATGGCTGTGCATAACGGTGCCGACGATAATGCCTCGGGTGTATCGGCAATGCTAGAAATTGCACAAAAAATGGCATCTGAAAGTATGAATATAAAACGTAGCATTGTTTTTATTGCATTTGGAGCCGAGGAAATGGGGCTTGTTGGATCTCAAAAGTTTGTTGAATCGGGAATCATACCAGTAACAAACATTAAAGCGATGATAAACCTCGATATGGTAGGTAGACTAACCGATAATAAACTTGAGATAAGCGGAACAAAAACTTCAACGCAATCCGAGGACATCCTCAAAAACCTAAATATCGATAACACCTTTAGCTTAGCCCTTTCGCCAGGAGGTTTTGGACCATCGGATCACGCATCATTCTATGCAAAAAACATTCCGGTATTCTTCATCACCACAGGTATTCATCTAGATTATCATACACCCATGGATGATGTGGATAAAATTAATGCTAATGGAATGCAAAAAGTATCAGAATATACATACAGACTTGCCTACAAGTTATCGAACATGGATAGTTGCCTAAAGTTCACTAAATCTGGCAGTAGAATGATGCCTAGCCAAGGCAATAAAAAGTTCAAAGTAACCCTTGGCATAATCCCCGATGTAAGCGGATCGACCAACAATGGGCTCAAAGCAATTGGAGTAACCGAAGGAAGACCCGCCGATAAAGCAGGCATGAAGAATGGCGATATTATTATATCGATCAATGGCAAACCTGTAACAAATATCAACGATTATATGGATCGATTATCAGAATTAAGTGCAGGAACAACTGCAATTGTTGATGTTTTAAGGAACAACGAAAAAATCACATTAACCATTAATCTCTAAATGTGCCATTTAGCCCAACTCCCATGATCAAAAAAATATTTCTTTGGATATTAGCCATAGCAATAACATTATCTGCTGCAGTTTTTCAACGGCTAACGGGACCCACTAACCCGAAAAGGGTTGCCTATACAATAAATGACTCTACATATAAAATAAAACTACCACGCAGCGGCGAAAGTTCTAGCGATTGTGAGGTATCGCTTATCCTGCCGGATAGTACTTCAGCAATACTTAACTATCGGAAATATCCATCTTCCGATGGTTTCAAACAAGTTCTATTCATAAAATCCAACGATGGAAAATACTCTGCATTTTTACCAAAAATGCCAGCAGCCGGAAAATTAGAGTACTACATCGAGGTTAATGCTCATAATCAGAACTTTGCTCCCTTTAAGGAAGACCCAATCATCATTCGGTTTAAGGACCCAGTTCCCAACTGGGCTCTAATCCCTCATATTTTCATAATGTTCTTTGCAATGCTATTCTCAAATATTGCTGGCTTAACAGCAACTTTCGGTGTGAAATCTTTCAAAATGCATGGCTTGGTTACAATTGCCTTGATGTTTTTAGGAGGTTTCATTTTTGGACCAATCGTTCAACACTTTGCCTTTGGGCAAGCTTGGACTGGCTTTCCATTTGGCCAAGATCTCACTGATAACAAAACACTTATCGCATTTACTGCATGGATTCTCGCGGTTGCCATGAACTGGAAAAAGGACAGAGCGTGGGCTACTGTAATGGCATCAATTATTACGATTGTAATCTTTTCAATTCCTCATAGCCTAAGAGGCTCTGAACTAAACTACGAAACGGGAAAGGTTGTTACAGGTTTTATCATGAGCATTTTACATTAAAACAATCTATATATAACGAAAGAAGCTAACCGAATTGGTTAGCTTCTATTACATTGCACTGTTTTTCTTACTTGTTTCCTTCGCAAGGTTTATTGCAAGCAGCGCTGTCTGCTTTTGCACAATGTTTTGCACAAGAGTCCTTTTTCTCGCAGCATGTACTATCTTTTTTCTCACAGCACGCGGTGCTATCTTTCTTTTCACAGCACTCTTTGGTAGTTTCGTCTGTAGCTTTTGTTTCTTTAGAGCCACATGATGTAAACGCAACAGCACCAACTAACATGATGCTCATCATCAATACACTAAACTTTTTCATTACTTTTGTTTTAGGGTTATACAATTTTGTACAAAGAAAATAAATCAAATTCTTTTCTCAAAACTGATTTATACCAAACTCTACATATCGAACTTAAAAACAAGTCCAGCACCTAACCATCTTCCAGGTTGCTGAACATTTGAAATATCAACATACTTTTTATCAAAAACATTCGATGCATCAACAAAAACGGTTATCATCTTCCTTGCATAAGTCAACCTAGCATCAAATAGCCAAAACTCAGGGTAATCTACCATATTGCTTGCAACATCCTTATACTGACCATTTCTATCCTGATACCTAGCCGTCCAACTCAAACTAAGTTGACTAGTCAACCTATGATTAACCGACATTGAAAAATTATGCTTGAGATAATCCAATACATAGTAGGAATCTAAACCTCCGCTCACAGTATCGGAATTAACGTATGAGTAATTTACTGTAACACTTTTAATAAATGGAGTTAACTCTCCAAGACTTACTCTTATTGAAAAATCAACCCCATATGTATTAAGTTTAGTATAGTTAACGGTTCGCCACTTGGTATCCGTTGCGCCCTTCACCCAATCAATAATATCTTCACCTTTACGGTAAAAGCCAGCCAACTGAGCAGCAATAAACTTGTCATTATATTTTGATCCCAGTTCATAGGTTGTGGCAAACTCTGGTTTTAAATCGGGGTTGCCTATGTTAGTTGCCCCTTCATAGTACAAATCGGTATACGTTGGAATTCTAAATGATCTGTTTACTGACGAAAAGAATCTAAGGTTCGAATTCAAAAGGTATGAGACATCCCCACCCCAAGTCCAGATATCATTAAACTTGCTGTTGTAGGAATATTGCAAGCCTCCTGCAAAAATAAAATCACCCAAATAAAAGGTTTCTGAAGCAAATAGGTTGAGCATATTTCTACTATCACCCTTATAGTAGTAGGCCTCCTCTTCACCTCTCACCTTAATTGGGTTTACAAGAGAATCGCCAAGTTTGTTGCTAAGAATTTCCTCTCTCCGCAACTCTAACCCAATAACTGATTTGTTAAACTTGCTAACATGCTGAAAAGTAGGCTTCACACCATAAACATCGGTTTTATGGTAGTTGTGGCCAGTATACCATGCAGCCGGATTATCCCTAAAAAGTTCAAACCTATCGAAATGTACCCGATAATAAAGGTCGACTCCCAATCTAACTTGCTCAATATCCTTTTGATATTTTAAGCCACCAAGAACGGATTTAGTTGCTTCATATTGATTCGGGTAGGTTGCGGTATAAAAACTATTGGCACCAAAACCCTTAGCCTGATAGCCCGAGAATAACGAAAAAGATCCAACCCTTGATTCTAAAGCGGAATGGAAGTAAAGATTTGTGTTTTTGAAATCTGTATTATCTACATAGCCATCAGCTCTATCGTGCGATACGGCAATAAAATTTCTAAATTTTTTGATCCCAACATTCCCGCTCAACGATGATTTTAGCAGGCCATACTCTCCGGCAAACGTAGATAGTTGAATTTTATTCTGATTTTCGGGCTCGGTGATGATGTTAATTGCCCCGGCAAACGCTCCCTGCCCGAATTCGCGAGCACCTGGTCCTTGTAGAATTTCAATTCGTTGAATTGACTCAATGCTGATTGGAATATTCATACTGTGATGCCCTGTTTGCGGATCACTAATGTTTACCCCATTTAAAAGAACCAATGTTTGATCGAAAGTACCTCCACGGAAATTGATATCGGCCTGTACACCCTGGCCACCGCGCTGCCTGATGTCAACCGATGCCACACGTTCCAGTATCTCCTGCAACGATGTGGCTTGCTGCGCCCCCAACTCATCGCGCGATACAACTCTTACTACCCGAGTAAGCTCCGAATAGGTGGACGCTTTGCGATTAGCATTTATAACGACCTCGTTGATATCAACATTTTTACTTATCGACACGGTGTCACTCTGCCCAAATGTAGCCATTGGCATAGCCAAAAGGTTGTAGGTTAAAGGCAAAACGCCAATCAAAACCACCCTATTGATACTATTAAAAACGCTGTAACTCTTGTTCGACCATTTTCTGAAATAGCCAAACTTCTCACTAACAAAATACTTTTTGTTCATTTTAAATGATTTAAGTTATTAAACAAATTTGCCCAAGATTGAACTGTCAAAATTACCCCATTTATATCAATTCATAGGATTTAATTTGATGCTGATAAACATAACACAAAAGGAGCTTTCGCTCCTTTTGGTTGTTTGTTAAATGTTGATAGTAAATATTTAGTTTGCATTGTCGGCAGTTACAATTTTCGCACCTTCTTCTCCCAGTTCCATGCCGTTAACAATGCATCCTCCAAGGTACTTTTCACTTTCCATCCCAACTCTTTCTCTGCTAGAGAAGTGTCAGCCCAAACCTTCTCAATATCACCTGCTCTACGGCCAACAATCTCGTAATTTAATTTCACACCCGAAACTTTCTCAAACGCCTTAACAATCTCTAATACTGTCACCCCACATCCTGCACCAACATTGAAAACCTCAAAGTTTGATTTATTTATACCATTAAAAAGCCTATCCAACGCTAAAACGTGCGCTTTGGCCAAATCTACGACATGGAAATAATCGCGAATGGCTGTGCCATCATACGAATTATAATCGTCGCCAAAAATCTGTAATTTAGAACGAATTCCTGCCGCTGTTTGAGTAATAAATGGCACTAAATTATCGGGTTTACCTAAGGGTAACTCACCAATCTCTGCCGAAGGATGCGCACCAATTGGATTAAAATACCGCAAAGCGATTGCTGAAATATTAGTATTTGCCAAAACTGTATCTCTAATAATATCTTCTCCCACCTTCTTAGTATTTCCATAAGGCGACATCGCTGGTTTTTGAGGAGTTTGCTCTGTAACAGGCAAAACATCGGGTTGTCCGTACACTGTGCAAGAACTTGAAAACACGAAATGCTTACCACCAAAATCTTTCAATAATGACAACAGGTTTATAATGGAAAGAATATTGTTTCTGTAATATTCCAATGGTTTCTCAACACTTTCACCAACAGCCTTTAGTGCTGCAAAATGAATAATACCATCTATATTACTATGCTTTTGGAATAACTCAAGCATCTGCGAATGATCGGAACAATCAGCCTCAACCAATACGGGTCTACTACCAACGATACGCTCAATACCATCAATCGAACTTGGCGTAGAATTTGAAAAATTATCAACTATAATAACCTCATACCCCGAGTTCATCAACTCTACAACGGTATGAGAACCAATATAACCAGCACCGCCTGTAACAAGAATTTTACACATCTCTCTTTTTTCAAACAAAAGTAATATATTTGTTGAGAAAATAATTCACTTGAATAACACTTAAAAATCACTAATAAAATGAGTAGCGAAGAACTAAACAAACAAAAATCAAACTCTGACGAAATTGATTTGATAGAATTGTTTAATAGAATGGGTAATAGTATTAAAAATTTTTTCGTTAACATTTTTAAATACTTTTTTGAAGCAATATTCTTTGTAGTTAAATTTTTATATAAAAATGCCATTCAGATTGTTATTTTTACAATAATTGGATTTATTGCAGGGGCACTCTTTTTCTTTTTAACCGATAAACAGTATTCATCGGACATGGTGGCCTCTAGCAACTCACTTCGAAACGATGAAATGATTAGCTATATTAATAATCTTGATGAACTTTGTAAGTCAAAAAACTATTTAGAATTAGGAAATTATTTAAAGGTTGACCAAACGACAGCCTCAAAGATTAAAAGCATAAGAGCATATTGGGGTTTCGATAGGAATAGAGATGGACTAGCAGATTACATCGACTATAGTGGTACTTACGATATTAGGGCTACTGACACAATCCAGAGAAGACTATGGGACAGATTCTACTTAAAAGCAGTGGTTACCGATGAATATATTTTTACAAAACTTAAGACGGGTGTTTATAATTACATTATAAATAATCCTTATGTTTTAGAAATGAACGAAACAAGGCTTAAGCAGCAAACAGATATGATTGGATACATAAATGCTGAAATAAAAAAACTCGACAGTCTAGAAAAATTCGAATACTTTAACCAAAATAGAATAATTCCACAAGTCGGAGCAAATCAAACCATTCTATTCACAGAGAAAGATAGGAGATTATACCATAAGGATATTTTTGATTTATATAGCCAACGTAATGACTTAGAAACAAAAATTACTGTTAAAAAAGATCCTATTACCGTCATTCAAGACTTCACCCCTCTTTCAAAAGTTGAAAACACATTATTCTCTTATATGTTTAAATATGGTATTGCTGGATTTATATTAGGAATAATTACAATGTTCTTCTGGTTATATGGTAAAAAAATACATTCGGCTTTAACAGAATAAAAGATAAAAGGAGGGGAGTTTTGCTCCCCTCCTTTTTGTATTAAATTATCTGCAAAAGTTCATATAAATGGTATCATTTCATATCATTACTAAGGAACAAGTTAGCAAACTCTCCGAAGGTAACACAGAAATCCAAAATTTAGTTCACTGAATTCCATATCAAGTACAAAATAAAAAATTTTATAGTCTTAATAATAACTGATTATCAAATTATTCATTATTCTTTAATATTCTTAGAATTGTTAAAAATATTATCTTAAAATAGTCCTTCAAATTTTGATTATAAACATAATCCATGCTCAAAGCAATTTTTATAGGTAAAATTTTGCTTAAATAGGTTTCTTCTGGATTATTTGAATGAGAAAGAATTTCATTCTCATTGATAAATTTAATTGATGCATAATCTGTAATTCCTGGCCTTATTGAAAGTATTTTTTTTTGACTTTCAGAATATAATTCTACATATTTTTTCACCTCAGGGCGAGGGCCAACGATACTCATCTCTCCTCTCATCACATTGATTAACTGAGGAAATTCATCTACTTTATACTTACGAATGATCATTCCAACAGAAGTAATTCGAGGATCTTTTCCGACTGTTAAAAGACTCAGATTGTTCTGATTAATTCTCATCGATCTAAATTTAATCAAATTGAATGGTTTACCATTCTTTCCAACTCTCTCCTGAACAAAAAAAGCACCACCCTTTGATGTTGTTACAATGAGAATATAAACAACTATAAATATTGGCAATAGTAATATTAATCCTACAACCGAAATAAACAAATCAAAAAATCGAATCATTTACCTAAAACTTCTTTTACAGAATCTATAACAGCTCTTATAACTATTTCAATTTGAGCATCAGTTAAATCATAGTATGCTGGTAGAGTTATTTCTCGCGAATAACTATCATAAGCAACAGGAAATCCAGAGATATCATATCCCATATTTTTATATACCGATAGCATAGGTAATGGAATAAAATGAACGTTCACAGAAACCCCTTTGTCGAATATTTTTTGAATTATGGAATCGCGTTGCTCCTCAGTTATTCGTTTGATTCTTAACATATAAATATGAAATGCACTTATCCTTTTATGCTTTTGGAAGGTGGGTAACTCTGCCCAATTACAGTTCAGAAAAGCTTCATTATACCTATCGAATATTAATTTATACTTCTTAAGTGTATCATTCTCATAGCGGTCAATTTCAATCAAACCAATAGAAGCCAGAACATCTGTCATATTAGCCTTATAGCCCGCAGAAATAACATCATACTTCCACTTCCCTCCTTGGGTTTTAGCTAAGGCATCCTTAGTTTGTCCATGTAATGCCATTACATTAAACTCATCATAGAGTTCATCATTATTAAATGGTTTCGGCAAATTGAAAGCAATCGCACCACCTTCGCCCGTCGTTAAATTTTTCACAGCATGAAATGAAAACACAGTAACATCCGTTAAACTCCCGGCTTTTTTATTATAGTATACAGCCCCCATCGAATGAGCCGCATCTGATAAGATGAGTATCCTTCCTAACTTCTCCTGTGCGTCATTCCTGGGAGAGAAAAGATTATTCACATCCTCCCTTGTAACTAAATCGTTAATGCCATTATAATCGCAAGGCATTCCAGCAATATCAACAGGTATAATGACTTTTGTTTTGGAAGTTATGGCTTTCTCTATTTCTTTAATTGAAATAGTGAGATCATCGGGATTAACATCGACAAAAACAGGCTTTGCTCCCGTGTGGACAACCACATTGGCCGTAGCACAATAAGTATAAACTGGCACAATAACCTCGTCGCCCTCACCAACCCCAAACCACCTAAGAACTAGTTCAAGCCCAGCAGTTGCGGAACTTAAACATAATGCCTTTTGGCATCCACAAAATTCTTGAATCTTTCTCTCAAAAAGTTTAGTCTTCGGTCCAGTTGTTATCCATCCCGATTTTAATGTATTGATAACCTCATTAATAATCTTATCGTCAATTCTTGGCGGTGAAAATGGTATCATACTTCAATTTTATTGTATTAATATAACTGTAAAAGTACATAATAAAACTTACTCCTGCGATTCGTTCGAGCATCGACTCAAAAATAAAATGCAAACTTACCAATGTTATAAAGAATAGGTATAACTGCATATCAACTTTCGAAGCATATATTGGATAAAACAATATGGCTAATAATATTGCTAGTCCTACCAAACCGAACTGAAGCAAAACTTCAAGAAATTCATTATGAGTATTATACTCATTATCCTTAGCAATACTAATATTATCTCTATTGTACTGTTTTACCAATTCGGGCTTTGCATCACCTATACCGTAACCCAAAATAGGCTTGGAACGAACTAAGTGTAGAGTTTCATCCCATATGGCAAAACGTATTTCTGTTTTTTTCAAATTATTCCAACTAAAATTCGAAAAACTTGATGCTACTCTCTCAAATCTCCCAGTCAAAAGTATTACAAAACTAACTACCAGAATAAGCGCTACATACATAATTGTTATCTTTGTTCTACGCGATCCAATAATGAGAGACCACACGGCATAAATAAGTAATCCTAGCAATCCGGCTCTTGATTGCAACAAAAAGACAACAAACAGCAAAATTGATATCAATATATTTCTGACTACTTTATTCGAAATAGAATAACCATTCAACCGATCCTTATGAACAATTAAAAAAGCTGCAAATGTTAAATATAAAGCGTAATAACTCGGATGAATAAAATGAGAGAAAAGGCTATAATTAAAATAACTGTTACCTGACAATATCAACCACCACCATTCCCTATCTAACATGTCCGCCCAAATGGATATATTGAAATTACCTCCAGAATAAGGGTTATTAAAAGACTGTACTATTGCGTAATATACACACAACGCAATGCTGACAAAAAGGCCCAAAAGAAAACTTTTCTCAAACCATACGCTTTTAGTATACGAAAAACCTCCACTCCCAATGAAGAGTAATGGAAAGATAATTAAAGATAATTTTGTTTGTAAATCACTAATAACGTATTCTTTATCATTACTAAGAAATAAACTTAAGACATGCAGCGAGTAGAAGACTAAAACTAAAATGAATATTTTACTCTTAGATGCTGTAATAATTCTACTCAGCAAATCTTCCTTCAAAAAGAAGAAAAAAACAGCACTACCAATAGCATAGTTTAATATTTTTGGATAAAGCGGAAAACAAAAAACAACAATAACCAAAATCCACTCAAAGAAAAAACCGCTTCTTAGTTTATCATATATATCACTCATTATCAATAAAATCATCAATATTATTCTTGATAAAATCAATTACTCGCTCAATGTCTTCAATGTCAGTTGGAAGATTCAACAAATGATTTGCCAAAAATACAGCGTTGGGAATACTCTTCTCATCAAGCATCCAAGAATCAAATGGAGCAACAGCAGGGTGCAAGGGAGAAACAAACCAATCGCCCAATTTTATATGCCTTTTCTCTGCTTTCTTCAAAAATTCGTCTCTATCTTTTACCAGAACAGGATACTTTAAAAAAGAATGGTTATTGTGCAACGAATTATCAACATGAAACTTTCCACAAGAACCTAATAATTCTGTATATTTCAATGCATTGTTTTTTCTAATTTCAATGTTTGATTTTAATCTCTTAAGACTTCTAACTCCTTCTCTAATTTGAACATTTGATGAAGATTTAAAATACCCCTTAGGCATTGAGGTTCCAATAATTTCTTGGCCACTTGATGATCCAATTACTACACCTAATTTACTTAACCATCTATATAGATAAAGAAGAACCCAGTAAGTTCTATCAGTCAACAAATATTTATAAAGTAATTGTAGTATTCGAAGTTCAATATTCTCAATAAATGTTGGACTAACTAACCCTTCATTAACCTTTTCCAGCTTAGTCGCTAAATCATTATTCGATACGATACAGAATCCCCCAATGCCGGTAGAGAATGGCTTATTCCATTGAGTAGAGTAAATTGCTGCATCACAATATGTACCATTTGGTTTTCCATTATAAGTTCCACCAAACCCATGAGTACAATCCTCTATAGTAATAATTCCTCTACCTTTAGCCCAACTTGATATTCTATCAACATCTGAAGATAAACCAAAAGTATTCTGCACGATAATAACTTTAGTATTTTCAGTTACAGAACTTACTATTGATTCAAAGCTAGCATTACATGTTTTTAGGGAAACATCTACATAAATAGGTGTTGCATTAAGGTAACGAATAGCATTTGGAACCACAACGCAGGTTAACCCGGGTAAAACAACCTCATCATTCTCTTTCACTCCTATTGCCTTAAGCAAAGCATATAGAGCAACCCGACCCTTCCAATAAAAGAAAATTGAGCGATTACCTAAAGGAATAAACTTTGATATTTCTTTCTCATATAGTTTTTTGTCATTCATAATAACCTATATATTTTGATTAAAAATATCAAAGTGCTCTTCCTTATCTTTCAAATACGAAGAAAATATATTCAAACTACATTCAGTCATAAAAACTAAAATCTCAATTTGTCAAATCTAAATAATCCAAATAATGAACCCAAACCGTAAGAGAAATGCAGCGTCATAAATGCACCAAACAAATACCAAAAGCTATTATCCTTTTTTAACATTTTGAAAGATATCATCGTTATAAAAACTAGGTAGATAATCAAAAATACAATTGATAATAAAATCATTGGCCCATAAAAAAATAATGATACAACTACAGGTAGAGTTAATGATAAGATAAAAGCTAAAGGTACGTAGTGTCGAATAGAAAGTGATTTAAAATCCTTTGTAATATAAACCGTTAAAACATTCCAATACCCGTTACCATAATTATTTTTTGCTAACTCAGAAAAAACTTCTCTAGCATAGTAAACACATCGAACGTGAGAAACCAAAATTATTTTAAATCTTTCCTTAGCAATTCGTTTCGATAATTCAATATCATGATTACGAATTAAAGCCTCATTATAACCACCGATATTATTAAAAACTTCTTTTCGATATATTCCAAAAGGAACGGTATCAACTTCTAATATCGCCTCTTTTTCTGTTCTAAACGAGGAATTACCTACTCCAAACTTATTACTTAAAACTGCTATAATCGAATTAGATTTGGGATTTGAATTTTTGACCTTTGTTTCGAGCGCCCCCCCAACCACATTGCAATTGTATAAATGCTGATAATTCAACAACTCAGATATATAATTGGGTGGAAATTTCGAATGGGCTCCTGCAATCATAATAAAATTTCCTTTTGCAGCCTTAATTCCAATATTTAACGATATAGGTGTAACTTTTTTAGGATTTGATAAAATTCGAATATTTGAAAACCTACTATTTAGATCATTAATTATATTTAATGTTCCATCAAAACTACCACCGTCAACAATAATTATTTCAATATTTTTATACTCTCCATCATTCAATGAGTATATACATCCCTCAATATATAGTTCTTCGTTAAAACATGGAATAACAACTGATACTAAATCTGTCATTTGTGAATTATAATAAACTATATCAATGAATTAAATCTCAAAATCTCTATATATAGCAATTAACTCATCGCTTATTGAATCTAAATCCATGAATTCAACAAAATGCCGAAGTTCCTTCGGTCTCGTTCTATTACAATAGACCTTCTCAAGACCAACAAATAAAGATTCAGGGAAATCCTCACACACAAAACATGTATCTGAAGAATTTGCAATCTGGCATAAATCGCTAACATCCGTACTTACAAAAGGTACATTACAGGCAAGTCCCTCCTTTATTATATTTGGCCACCCTTCGTGTGTTGATGTTAACAGTATAACATCAACGCTATTGATAAATTCGTTTACCCTATCATGATCCACCCCTGTCATCAAAACCAATTCTGAATTGGGATACTTACAATGAAATAAACTAAATGCCGATACAGCAAGGTCATATCGTTTTACTGGATTTGTTTTATCTACTGTTGAAAACAATACTCTAAATTTATCACTAACAACATGTTCTTGTGGATAAAACCTATTTAAATCTATACCATCAGGAATTACTGTAATCTTACTATTAGAAGCAAAACTTAGTACATCGGCCTTCATCCTCTCTGACATAACGATGATTTGATCAAACTTTGTCAAACTCCACCTTGAAAGTTTACAGCCTAACCAAATATGAAACTTTCCAATTAAACTATTGGCAGGAGACTTATACCAATCAGATCCTCTCAAGCTTAAAATTCTTGTTTTGCCAAATAAGGATACAAAAAAGCCTGTTCCAGAACCATACTGAGCATGAATTATATCATAACCTCTCAATAATTTTCTATACTTAAATATTTTGGCAATAAATAAAAAAGGTTTAGTTATAGAGCCTATGTTAATCAAGTCAATCGCAATATCACTATTAGAGTTTTGATATGCAGCATACAACTGATACATAAAAACACCAGAAGCTGAATTTAAACTTCTATCGTAATTGTGAACCCAAGCAACCCTAGTTATACTATCTTTTTTGCTTTCCATTTTTCCCAAATAATAATTGAAAAGTAAGATAAATAGTAACAAGACAAAATTGGCAAAACAAACCTCAAATAGGTCGAAGGAAGATTAAACGGCCCCCTATGCATTATTGCAATACTATACGACATCCATATAAAAAAAACAAAAGAGGATATCGGCTCTCGAAATATCCATTGGAATAATTTTCCCATTAAACCAATAAGTAAGCCAATAACAAAATATTGAATTAAAGCACCTGCAACGCCAAAATTTATATATGCTTCTGTCAACAAACTAAACCCTAAACCTTGTCCTGGTTGACAATTTTTGATTTTCTCCTTTGCAAATTTCTCGGATAGATCCAACGGACGATTTGGCCAGATCGACTTAGGTATCCATCCGATAAACCCCCAATAGTAGGTAGACCCCAACTTCAACTCGATATTGGGATCATCAATTGCCTCGACAAGAGATTCCATCGGACCTGCAGCATCAGAATAAATATAAAGTCCATTCATTTTTAACCGATTCAAAAATGCACTTGGATGATCGGCACGGTAAACAGAAAAGAAAAGGGTAGATAATGGAATTAAAAATGTCGCAAGAAAAAAAACAAGAAAATATACTCTAACTTTTTGGAGTTTTAGTCTAGTTAGTCCATAAAAGAAAGGGATACCCCACCCCAATACAGCAATTAAAAGAGGATCTTTATCACTTGTAAGAAATCCAAAAAAGATAAGTATAAAAGTTAGTATAAATGCTACTAATTTCCTTTTCATATTACCAATCCCATAAATTGAGATAAAAAAGGCTAAACAGTAAAAAAGCATTTCTTTAAGGTAAGCATATAATGGATTGATATAAGTCTCCAAAGCATTGCCAGCATATGAACTAGCCGAGGTTAATAATGATTCATGAAATAACCCAAAAAGTAGAATTATAAAGATTAAACCCACTATTAATATTGATAATTTAAATTTATTAAATGCACTACCCATTTCAGGATATATTTCATTAACCCTGAAACCCGATAGAAGATAGCCTATAGAGAATCCCACAATTGAAAGAATTCCCATTGAAAAGATAATTAACTGTGTTCTTTCATTTATTACCAATCCATATGCGCCTAGGGAAGAACCTCTTATTAACATCTCGATAGGGATACCAATATAATAAACAGTAGCAAATAATGCGAAAAGAAATATCACTTTTACCGAATTCTCCATCCGTATAGAGTATCCAATGGCATTATATAAAACGAAAAAATATATAATTAAAACGAGATATATCATATCTTTAATATTTTAAATGATAAAAACAAACTCAATGCTGCTAGTACTATATATGCTGTAATATTTCCTAAAATGAGCATTATTGGGTTAGCCATTTGAACTCCAAAAATAGCAAAAACGAGCATAATAATTAATGCAATAAAAATAAAATAGACATTGTAAGGCCTTATATATGCAGAATCTATAAGACTTCGAAGTATCGTAAATATAACTAAACCAGGTAAAGCCCAAAACATCTGAAAAAGTATTTGAGTATATTTCATAAATTCCTGATCAAAGAAAATGGATAGAAAATCGTCAAGGAAAAGGTATAATAGTAACAATGCTAAAATAGAATAGCCCAACCCCAAAATTAGCAAGTAGCGCATTTCTCGCCTTAGCGTTGATTTTGACTTGATAAGCAACGAGGCCGACCGCGAGAGCGTTACAAATGATACTGCCGTTGCAGGTAGGTTAAAGAGGAATAATAATGACAACCCAAAACTATATAAACCAGCAAGTTTCATGTTGTAATATTTGCCTGCAAAGTATGCTGGAAGAAAAATAAGCATGGCATAGAATATATCACCAGGTACACGACGTAAACCATAACCCAAGAACTCCTTAATTTCATTAACTAGTGAAGGCCATCTATCCCAATATAATTTGTGACTTTTAACTATAACAATAATCAACACAATATTCAGAATGCCCACCAGGATGCTTATCATATAAAAAATTGAAATGAGGTTATTGAACAATAAAAAAGCACTTAATGGTAAAACGGATTGAACTAAAACATCAATAAAACCAGCCATCGTTGCATTAATCTTTCCTCGATAATAAGAATGGATACAAGCCGCGACATTTATACTTATCAAGTAAATCGAAAGCGCAATATTTAGATGCTTGGTAATTACAGTGTTTTCGCCCCAGATCAACTGCGTGAACCATTGATTACAAATTATATTGAGTAATAACCATATAAGTGCAGCAAGAGTCAAAACAAACAACGAAATCATAAAAAAATGACCAATTTTTTTCTCATCATTACTATAATGACCAATAGCGCGAGGTAATGATATACCAATTCCAAGGAGTAGCACCGGAGATAAAAAGGATATAACCCGACGGGCAAAAGAATAATAGTAGAACGATTCTTCTCCGATATTTAGATAAACCCGTCGGAAAAAGTAAAAATTTACTAGAGCCCCTAAAATCGAAAAAAAGAAAGTAATCAAATATTGCCGAAGGGTATTGGAATCAAAACTTAAGAACAATTTATAGTTTATCACGGATACTCCAATTAAGATAAAGCTTTATTAAAAAAATAATTTCATTTTCTCCATTAATTATCTTACTTCTGGCTGCTAATCATCCTTTAAGGAAAGGCTTTCGTTGGCCAATAAGTTTATCTATAGCATAAAGAAAAAGAATATTCACCACTAGCATCGGTCCTAATAGTTGTTTATGCTTTAACGATAGCAAAACCAATAACAATATCACTATATTTATTCCAATTGAATAAAACAATGTTTTCTGATGACTAAATCCAGCCTGAACAATACGCTGATAGGCATGTTTTCGATGCGCAACCATCAATTGCTCCTTATTTCGGAAACGACGGAAAAGGGTTAACGTAGCATCAAACCAGAAAAGTGAAGAAAGCATAACCCATACCAGCATTGAACATATATTAGTATCCTGAGAATAGATTGCAAATATTGCGATATTAAAACCTAGTAATGTGCTTCCTACATCACCCATAAATATTTTGGCCTTAGGCCAGTTAAGAAACAAAAAACCCAATGTTGCTGATGACAGAGCCAATGCATAACCACTCTTAAAGATGAAACCAGTTACAATGGTAATAAATATAACCTCACAACTAAGATAACCATCAATACCATCAAGAAAATTAAAGAGATTAATAAACCAAATAATAGTTATAAACGCTAAAGGAGTTAAAATCCAAATATTTTCAAAAGTATAGAATCCTAAATCGATTCTTTTCATTCCCCCTAAAAAGAAAAGGGCTAATCCTGCTGAGATTAACTGTGCAACAAGACGAATCTTGGGAGAAATATTCCAAACATCGTCTATAATTCCAGCAATAACAAGAATGGCACCACTCAATAAGGCATAAAATAGTGATGAAGAGATTGAATCGCCAATGAAAAACATATAACCAATAGCTGCAAACCATGCTCCCGCAACAGCAATTCCTCCACCACGAGGAGTAGGTATTGTATGAGAACTACGTGCATTAGGAATATCCATTATTTTGGCACGAATAGCAAACTTGAGGTAAATCCATACACCAATAAATGAAATAATAATTAAAGTTAGATAAAAATACATTTTATTTGATTTTTAGTTGAATCTACTGATTTCTATATCAAAGAAACAAAAAATTTAGTTTAAAAACGTTATAAATTAAAAATCAACAATTGAAATTTGAATTTTATATTAATATCTTTACCCAAAATCAGACTAGATATGAATTTCAAGCAGTTAAAACCATATTTTCTTATTGTAGCAATTACCTTCACGTTATCTTTTGCCTTTTTCCAAACGTTACAGTTAGGATTTGAAAAAGGCAATATGCAATTAACCATAAAGGGAAAAAATTTAGAAAGCATAAAAGTTTATTTTAGTAATAGCTACACAAAAAACACACCTTTATATATCTTTAAAGCCTATAAAAATTCGATAAGTTATACCATACCTGATTATGCCTATGTCCAAAGTATACAGTTGACCCTTGAGAATCGCAATGATTATACAATCGAAAAAATAGAATTTACAGGGAATAATCACACTGTGAGTATTAAAAAAAATGATTTCAACTATTTCCTGAAGGTTAGTAATCGAGAATTTAATCCAAAAAAAGAAAAATTTGAATGGGTTGATAGCAGTAAAATATCAAATGCTCCCTTAATAATTAATAGTATTAATGTATTCGATTATCTCAAAGAGATTAGTATTAAGAGAATACCCACTGCAAAAAACATTCTATACAGCATAATTTTAACAATATTTATTTTGGGCTTATACTACCTTTTATTTGTAATTTTCAAGCAGAAACTATCCCTAAAAATATCTATAGCACTTTTCTTTGTCCCGTTACTTGCTTTAACCATATTTTTCTCTACCTATACAAAGCCTATTGATAAAAATTTATTTGAAGAAAAAGGTATTTTTGAAGTTATTAAACCTCACACTCCGAATAATCTGATTTATAATGGAGATTTTAAGCATGAATTGTTATTTTGGGGTTACGATTCGGATTCAACAACGCAGGAATTAGTTGATACACCATACGGCAAGGGGATAAAAATTACCCGAGCAAATGGAAATGGAAGTTCATGGTCGCTCAGATATTATGGAAGACCAATAATTTACCACAAAGATCACACATACCAAATTAAGTTTAAATATAAAGTTATTAAAGGAACCAATATCCCATTTTATATAGGTTGGTGGATACGTAAAAATGAAAATGAATACCTTAATGCTATTTCATTAAAAATACATACAGACCCTATAGAAGAGAACTGGTATAATGCAGAAGTTCATTATACCTTTCTCTATAATCACAAAAACTTAGTCTGTTTATTACATTCCTTAAAGGATTATTCTGAAATATATATTACAGATGTACAAATATATGATATAACTAGAAATATTAATCAAATAGACTTTATTGATACAGAAGGTATAGGTATTTTTCCTTAAAGAATTGAAAAATTTATTAAAATTAATCTGAAAATATTTCTTTTAATGCTGTTTTTGTTTCAATAATATTTTCAACAATATCAAGTTTTTGATGAGTTAAAGTTGCATCAACATGAAATGATCCAATTAACCGTATCATAATTTTTGGAAAAATATTTCTTAGTACGATTTGCATTTTTTTTGGTAATTTTACTATACGTTTATTTTTATTAGTTAGAGAAACTATAATCTCTACCAATTGAGTAGTTGAAATTTGGTTTTTATCGCATGCAAGATAAATATCTGTATTAGGCATCCTAATAATGGCTTTCAATGTAGTCATTAAATTACTTATTGATACCATTGAACGAGAATTATTTATATTACCTAAAGGAATTATTGGAAGCAGTTTTATGAGATTTATCAAACTTTGCATATTAGCTTTTACTCCTTTACCATAAACCATAGATGGTCTAATAATTGACACAACAAAATCATCATCAGCTAACTCAAATAATCTTTTTTCAGCCTCTAACTTACTTTTAGCATAATCATCAACGGGGTTACATTTGGACAACTCACTATAGATAATATTTTGATAGCCCCCATTGCCATATACTTTTATAGTACTAAAAAAAATGAAATGTTGTATCCCCGCTTTCTTTGCTGCTAAAGCAGTTTCATAGGCCAAATCACTATTTATTCTAAAATATAAATCCTTGGAAATTGTTTTTTTTTGATGTACGATTGCTGCAAGGTGAATAACACAATTATATTTAGAAAAATCAATAGATGAAGGGTGTTTATCTACTAAAGAAACCTCTTCAAATTGATATTCCTTTAACTCATTAATGATATGTTGGCCTATAAAACTATTTGCTCCTGTAAGTAATATCATTCTCATTATAAATTTACGACCGGGCCTGTTGCCCAACTAAAATTTTGATCTGCATCGTGTAAATCTGAAAAATAAAATTCATTCAATATTTTTTGAAACTTCTCAAATGATGTTTTTACGCCAATTTCACTCTTCATTCTTCTTAATAAACCTAATTCATTAAAGGGTTGATCTGGATCAAAATCCCTTAAATGAAAATAGGTCATTACGTAGTTGGACTCTTTAAAAAGCTTTTGAATTACGGAATAAGGCAACAATCGAAAAAAACCTCCTCCAGAATAAATTATCTGTTGTCCAAAAAATGAATAAGAACTAATAGGAAATTCCTTTATAATTCCACTTTTAGTTTTAATTATAAATGGAGTATTTTTAGGAAAATCTGGTAACCCCCCAAATCGACCGTCATTTGGATATACTGAGCAGTCGAATTGAATTCCCGATTGCACCAATAGTTCAAAAGCCCAAATATTCGTAGAATTAATTGAAAATCCGGGTGCTCTATAACTAATAACTTTTTTACCAATCAGGTCTTCTATCGAAAATAAAGACCTTTTTAAATCTTCTTTATATTCATAATATGATTGGTTGTGAGCTATTTTATGAATATCAGAATGGGACCCAATCTCAAATCCTAAATTAGAAATCTTTTTTATCAAACTAGGATATTGCCGAGTAATCCAACCTATACAAAAAAAGTTTGCCTTGACATTGTGCTCAATTAATGTATCAAGCAGTTTTTCAATTGTATACGGAAATCTAGGTGTAATACTAGACCACCTCTCTACAGAAGAATTATTATGGCTTTCAAAAACATGAAACCATTCTTCAATATCAAATGATAATATCTTCATTATTAGATAAAATTCTTTTTATCACTTTTGCTGGCCTTCCTGTTGCTATAACCCAATCGGGTATATCCTTAGTTACTATTGATCCTGCACCAACAATTGCGCCTTCTCCAATTGTAACTCCTGGCAAAACTAAAGTATCCATACCAAGAAGACATCCTTTCTTCAAATGGATTTTCTCTCTATTATAGGGTAGTTTTGAATAGTCACCATTAATATAATATTTACTGAGGTCTCTTTGATGACATAACAAGAGACACCTATTGGCAATATGAACTTTATCTTCGATTTCTATCAACTTAGCATTATTAAAATCCATCCAAACCTCATACCCAATAAAAACATTTTTGCCAACCTTGCAACCCATTAATTTCCATAGCCTAGGGCGAATAAGTCGGTAATTCAATGGTGTTAGAAGTACTGAGTACATGCAATACTTAAGAATAATAGCATTTAAAAGCCCCTTAAGACCTTTTGATAATGCCTTAAAAAATGAAATATTGCCATACTCACCTTCAGAGAAATCAAGTCCGATTGATTTTAAAAATCTATATGTTAAACTAGTGTTTGTCATAGTAGCCTTGTACTAAAATTTTCGATAAAATATTTATTATTTGATAAATAATGATAAATACTTATTCGAAATAACATCCCAAGTATAACTTGAAGATGCAATAAGATACATCTCATTTTTCAAATCATCAAACGATTTAGAATTAAGATTTTTGATGACTTCTATTAATGTTAAACTATCTGAAAAGTAATAAGATTTATTCATAGTGGTAAGTCGATTGACTGGTACATCAAAGCATATTATAGGAATTTCATAACTCATTGCTTCAACTAATGAAGGCGCAGTTCCACATCGAGAATGGCTATGGATATAAAGTTTTGTATTAGACCTAATTGTATCCAATTCATCTTTATCATATACTGCATCAACTAAAAATATGTTTGAATAATTACCAAATCTCGATTTTAAACTTTTACCGTATTCAGAAATATTCCAATTAGAAAGCACTACAATTTTTCTTTCAGGCATTTCCTTAAATGCATCTAATACAACATGAATATTATTATCGATCTGTGCTCTTGATACATTTAAGTAATATTCTCCCGATAGGAATGGATACTTACTTAGTATATTACTATTAATATTTTTTTTACAAACATGATCACCTCCATATTCAATAACAACTGCATTTATATTAAATGTTTCTTTTAAACTATTCCTCAATAATTCATTATCGGATATATGAACACTAGCAAATTTACCTGAAATATAACGGTTAATTTTAAGAATTAACTTTTCAAATTTTGAGTATTTTTCTCTCTTCCATTCATCCAGACCTCCATGATTAATAATTATTTTTTTCCTAAAAATAAAATTTAAGGGTAAAATAAAACCAGCTGCAGGACCCAATATAAGTAATACATCCGAAGTAAACCAGGCGTGAAAAGTAGATATTATATCATAAAAAATACTTTGTATCCCATTTGCTTTTATCGGAATATAGATCAATTTAGAATCATTATATTTCTTCCTTCTTTCATTTTTACTATAGATACTGCTACAATAAACAGTAAAATCCACTTTTCCGTTTAAATATTTTGTTAAATAATCAGCAAGCGTTTCATATCCTCCATAACGTGCAGGAATACCATTAGTTCCAATTATTGCAACTTTCTTAAGTTTTGTATCCATTCTATTTCAAATAATCCTTATAATAATTATTAATATAAATATTTAAAGCAACTCTCCAATCCTGCATTATATTCAAATTTCTGATATTAAGTTTTCTATTTATCAGACGTTCATTTGCTGGTCGTTGAGCAAAATAGATATCCTTGAAATAATCAGACTTAACTGGTACTAATTTTATCTGATTCTCAAGATTTAGTATTTTAACCAGTTCTTGTGCTACTTCAAATCTGCTGGTTTGTCCCCCACAAACCATATTATACAAACCCCAATACTCCTTTTGCAGCAATAACTTTACATTTTTTGCAAAATCGTGTGTATAGGTTGGAGTACCATCCTTGTCATCAACAATAAATAATTCTTTTTTCCCATCCTTTAGTTGTTTCATTAGTTTTTGAATGAATTTTTTATCTTTTTGGGGTCCTGAACCCATCATCCAACCAGCTCTGCAAACAAGAAATCTATTTGCATTCTCAACAACAAATCGTTCACCCATATACTTCGATCTTGCATAAACCCCAAGTGGGTTTGGCATATCCCAATCATCATAAAATTCCTTATTGCCATCAAAAATTCCAGCAGTACTAATATATAACAATGGTATGTTTAACTTATTCGATAAATACACTGCATTTTCAACAGCGAGAGTATTAGTATTATAAGTATCATCAGCATTATTTTCGCAAAATTCCAAATCAGTATATGCTCCTAAATGGAATAAATAATCTGGTTTAAAAGATTCAACATCTCTTTTATATGCTTCAAAGTCTCTAAAGTCAAGAAATGATAACCAAGATTCATTTACATCTTTATCAGTACACTTTAATTCATATTCATCTTTAAATTGTAGGTAAAATGCTTCACCAAGCATCCCACCACATCCAGCTATGTAAATTTTCTTTTTCATGTAGTTAATTATTTGATTGTTCTCTAATTTTTATAACTTTAGCAGGCACTCCTCCAACGATGGAAAAAGGTGGAACATCTTTATTTACAATACTCCCCGCTGCAACAACACTATTTCTCCCAATAGTAACTCCATCTAAAATAACAGCTCTAGTGCCTATCCATACTCCTGATTCGATTTTCACACCCTTTCTGGTAACTCCTTGCTTATTAACTGGCAAATCTACATTATCAAATCTATGGTTTTCTGAAAAAATAGATACATTGGGTCCAAAAATTACATTATCTTCAATTATTACCTTACCTCGAACTTGAATAAAACAGTTCTGAGCAATTCCTACATTATTACCAATTACCAACTCTTCTCCAAGATTACGTAGAACACCCGTACATTCAATTGTACTATTATTGAGTATTGATACATTATTCCCAATTGATATTCCATTTTTTGATAAGGCATTTATATAAACATTATCACCTATATTTAATGATTTGCCGACTCTTATCTTATTCGAATGCTTTATAGTTGTACGTTTACCTACAAATAATAGTCCTTTAGAGGAATGAAATAATAATTTATACCAAAAACCCCTTATAACTTGTCTTAATTTATGGGATGTAATAATAAACAAATCTAAATTACTTATACCTTGATCAAGCGAATAATTATTTCGACCTAGACTCTGTATTAATCTATTAATGATTTTTTTCATTCTCTTCAATCACTTGGTTATATATTTTCATTAATTCCTGATATGAATTCATTGAATTAAAATTATTATGTGCGAAATTTAGTGCATTTTCAGATAATTCATTGTATTCCTTTTCAGAAACATTCAGAGCAGTCAATATTTTTTCATTTAAGTCCTCCTTGCTCTTTGATTGAAAAAGAAAACCTGTCTTTCCGTTAATTACTAATTCAGGTATTCCACCAATATTAGCACCAATGACCGGTTTACCTAAAGAAAAAGCCTCAACAATTGTCATTGGATTATTTTCATACCACTCAGATGGCACTACTACATACCTACACTCTCTTATCAAATCGAACAATTCCTCGCCATTTTTAAAACCCAAAAATTCAATATTTTCAAAATCTGTTGAATACTTTAATGTTAGATCCTCTAATGGCCCTCCTCCCGCAATCTTAAGTTTTATTCCTGTTTGAGAAATTAATTCTAGGAGTAATTCCAACCCTTTTTCTGGGGATAAACGACCGTAAAAGAATAAATAATCACCCATCCTACTTGTTTTCCCTTCATGTTTGATATCATGAAAATTATATAGTTGAATTTGCTTTTCGTTAAAACGGCTGTTAAATTCAATATGTTTGTCTCTAATAAACTTACTAACAAAAATAAAACGATCAATCAGTTCTATTGGTTTATTGAAAAAACGCCACCAATAAGCTTCACACATAAGCATTATGCTATTGAACAAATTTCCTTTTGAACATCTTTTTTGAACACAATGGTAGTACTTTCTATCAACACAAAGTTCACAAATTTGTCCTTTAGAATCTAATAAAGTATTTACAGGACAAATAAGCCTGTAATCGTGCACTGTATGAACTATAGGAATATTTTTATCCCGCAAAGCCTTTAAAACTGAAACGGTTAAACCTCCATAAAATAAATGGATATGTGCTACATCAGGTTTAAAGTCATTTATAAGTCGTATTATTGACTTATAAGCTTGCCTGTTATAAATATATACTGTCGAATTTATTAACTTAGTAATTAATGATTTAGTTTTAAAATTTCTTCTTGGCAAAAAATAGTCCAAATACTGTGTAGGTTCAGAATTTTCATCCCTGGTACTATAATAGGCTACCTGATGCCCATGTTTTTCCAATAATTGCCCAGTATTAAAATAAACACGATGAGCACCTCCATCTAAATGATGATGATTATTTATCAATAATATTTTCATAATATTTAATCAAAACAAATTTATTAAACCTAAATTAACTGGAATCACGTTTCTCAAGAATACTTCTCTGCTTTAGTAGTAATTCTTTATTTGGTTTCCACTTTGGCAATGCTTGTGATTCTCCTTTAATATAAAAACGATAAAAACCAAGACCTACAAAATATAACAAAAAACAAAATGCTGCAATTTGCCTATTAATTTTAACATTTAATGATTTAATATACATGGGAACAAGGAATATCAATGCAAAATCACCATAATACCCAATTCTAACCCCAATAAATTCTATAGAACTAAATAAATTCTGAAATATCAAACCGAATAGAAAAAGAATTAAATAATTATAACTTTCATGGATATTCTTTTTTGTTAGACGAAAGAATAAAATTAGAAATAAAAGATTCTTTAGATATAATTGAATATTGGATTGAACATCCCGATACAAAGCTTTTATGGCGTTTGCCCATAACTCAAACTTAACTGAAATCCAAGAGAAATTTCTTATATACTCAGCAAGATCAACAATTGAATAAAACTTGTAAACTTGTAGCAATAAAATAAGAACGGATACGCCCCAAATAGATAATAAAAAATTTCTTTTAATAACTCTATTGTTAAAAAAATAAAGTGGAATTATAGCAAGAAAAGACAAATGAATAAATGTTAATAACAATCCCCATATCAAAAATTTTTTATCTTTATGTTCGAGTAAATCAACTAAATACGCATAAAAAAATGCTATAACAATAAACTGCCTAATAACATTAAACGAAGAAAGATAGAAATAACTTACATAAATAATTAAAGAAACATATGGCAAGTAATTATCATAGTATATCTTTTTTATTATTAAGAAATTTATTAGAAATGAAGTAACTATGAAAAACAAAATTGCATCAAAAGAAAAGATTCTTAGAAATTGAACAAACAATAATTCAAATAAAAACTCAATTTTAAACATACTTTTAGGATGCTCATAGTTGAATTCATAAAAACTATAATCAGTGCCAAGAGAATCTCTAAACGCTGAAAACAAAAAAAGAAAAACAAATAAAAAGACAAAAATTAGAAACCTCTTGTTAACATTGTAATAAAACATGAAATTAAATTCTTGTTAGTTTACATTTAGATAAAAAGTTTCTTTTTAAAGGTCTTCAAAATAAAAGAAATATCCCTTTTAATTATAAAAAAATCACCGCGTATAATAAGCAAAAGAAAATAAAACATATTTATTTTCTCAAGGTAAAAAGAGGAAATTAAATATCGATAAGCAATTTTCCCAAACTTAGATTGTTTTATATTTCCAATTGTCAAATCGTTAATATTACTAAAGCCCGTTAGGGACATTAAATAGTTTCTTCTTATAGCATTAGCATAGAAATCCTGCTCAGCTCTTTTTGATGTTGATATCTGCAGATTTGAAATTCGATAACGGATCAATATTCTATCTAGGTTTCTGAGTTCACCATAATTTATTAGTTTACACCACAAATCGTAGTCTTGTGAATATTTAATTTCAGTATTGTACTTAATGTTATATTGCTTAACCACAGACATTCTCATAATTACGGTAGGATGAAGTATCGGATTCTTAAATACCATTGCCCACTTAATATTTTGATAGTCTGTCAAGAAATAAATCTTCCTTTTCTTATTCTTTTTGTTCTCATAGTAAAATTCTGCAGCACTTCCACATAGAACGCAGTTAAGATTATTCTGCATAAACTCATATTGAAACTCTAATCTATAAGGAAATGAGTAATCATCAGCATCCATTCTGACAATATATTCACCCTTTGCAAAATCAATCCCTTTATTTAATGATTTGGTTAGTCCAATGTTTTTTTCATTATTAATTATTGCAATACGATTGTCTTTCTCCTTATACTCATTAAGTATTAATTTATTCGTCTCGCTATCAGGATTATCATTAATTATTATAAATTCAAAATTATTAAAAGTTTGATTTAATATTGATTCAATTGACTCTCTCAGCCATACTTCAGGTTCATTAAAAACACTCATAATAACAGAGATCAAATTACCCTCATTATTCATTTTGATAGAATTCAATAGTTACTATAATTTTAATCTAGCAGGGTTTCCAAATACAATTTTTCCTGACGGTACGTTTTTAAGGACAATAGAACCTGCACCAATAACTGCGTTATCGCCAACCTCAATATCTCCAATTATTACAGAGTTCGGATAAATAATAACATTATTACCAATTTTCGGGTACTTTCCTTTTTTGTAATTTGCAGTATCTTTAGTTCCAATTGTAACATTCTGATAAATTATGCAATCATAACCAATAGTTACATTTAACCCTATTACCATTCCTACAGGATGTGGAAATTTAACTCTTTTTTTATAAAGTTTCCATATTCCAATAGTAAGGTGATTACACAAAAAAATCTTAATTGTTTTATAACAGTACAAACTTAAAATTATATTAATAAGTGTTTTATATATAATCACCATCCAAGTATATACATATATTAACGGTTTTCTCAATTTAATATAAATTCGGTTCATTGTGTTTATAGTATTTTGAATTTTTTACATAAATAAAAACGATATAACGATTCAAAAATATAAGAAAAAATAAAAATGATTGTTAATGTCACAAGGGATATGTTAATCTTAAAATAATAGAAGAAGGAAAGTATTAAAACATATAGTAAACTTGAATAAAACATACTTAAAAGAACATTCTTATCAAATCCATGAACTATTAGACAATTTCTTCCTAAGAGAGCTCCAAGTATATATATTGGAATAAAAAACACAATCACTCTTAAAATATTTACCGCAGAAAGCATGTCTGCCCCCCCTAATAAAATTACAATTTGATTTGAAAAAAACTGTATAAATAAAATAAATACAAAAGATATTAATAATGAAATTTTAATAACCTTAACTAGAAATTTTGAATCTTTTTCTCTACTCATTTTTGGGAATATCGATTGACTAATTAAATCAAGAAAAGTATTACCGATATTAGATATTTTCAGTGCAAGATCGAAATATGCTACCTCTGAATATGAAAAAAATAATTTCACTAAAATAAGGTTGAAATTATATTTAAATGCATTTGAAGCATAGGCCAATGCCATCACATAAGAATTTTTAATATAATATTTTAATGTACTAATTGATTGTAATTTAATATAAATGCCATCTTTATATAAAATATATTGTGAAAGTAATCCTGCGATTATTGCTCCAACCCCGCTTAGAATTGGAACTTTTAAGTAATCTTGCTTTGAATGAACAAATACAAAAATTAGAGTTAAGAATAAAAGTCTGCTTACCAAAGTTAAATAAGTAATATACTTCATCTTTTCAATTCCTTGAAAATAAAAAACAGGAAAAATGAATTCATAAATGCATAACCACATTGTTAGGTAGAACAATAAACCATGTTGTTTTATGTCTGGTGCTATAATTACAATTAAAGTAATAATAATCATTGCGACTAAAAACAATACCCCTTTAATTATTAATACACTACTTACTATTTCACTTAATTTTAACTTATTATCTCTGTGAATACTTATTTCCTTTGTAGCAGAAATATTAAATCCAAAACCAACCATTAAAACCAAATAACTTACAACCGCTTGGGCATAAATTACCAAACCATAAATTTCTTTACCTAGCGTCCTAATTAGGTATGGATAAGTAAATATTGGCAATAGAACATTGAATAATTGCAATACAGAAAGATAAGTAAGGTTTTGAAATAATGTCTTATGCCTGATAATCTTCTCCTTAATATTTGGCATTTAAATCAAATTTAAATGGTAATTTCAATATTTTATGGATTTCCACACTTCCTAATCCAACAAAAATGAACATTCACGGTAATATAATATAATTTAATACAATTTTTATTTGAGTAAATTTTAAAATAATCCAACGATATAGAACAATTCTTATAAGATATTTGAATAATCCATTAGGATTGATTAGTGTGCTTTTTCAAAAAACAATCTTTTCTATTGCATTTCAAATATGCTTATTTTGTTTGCTTGGAAATCCTCCATGTTCATACATCTCCTCATAATATTTCTGATACCCACCACATGTTACATTATCCAACCAAGATTGATTGTTAAGATACCATTCGATTGTTAATTCAATGCCTTCCTCAAATTGTAAGGAAGGTTTCCAACCTAATTCGTTCATAATCTTTGAAGCATCAATAGCATATCGCAAATCGTGTCCTGCACGGTCTGTAACATAGGTAATTAACTTTTCGGAATCCCCCTCATTACGACTTAACTTTTTATCCATTACACGACAAATAACCTTGATCAAATCGATATTTTTCCACTCATTGAAGCCTCCTATGTTGTATGTTTCGCCAACCTTCCCTTTATGAAAAACCACATCAATTGCTCGGGCATGGTCAACCACATAAAGCCAATCACGCACATTTTCGCCTTTACCATAAACAGGAAGGGGCTTATTATTCCTTATGTTATTTATAAAGAGAGGTATTAATTTTTCTGGAAATTGATTAGGGCCATAATTATTTGAACAATTTGTAATTACAAATGGAAGTTTAAAGGTATTCCCATAAGCTCTTACAAAATGATCGCTACTTGCCTTTGATGCTGAATATGGTGATTGGGGATCGTAAGGAGTTGTTTCATAGAAAAAACCTTCATTATCTAAAGCGCCATAAACCTCATCGGTAGATACGTGGTAAAATAACTTTCCATTCATATCTCCTTTCCATGATTCCTTTGCAGCCTGTAAAAGAGAAAGAGTTCCCATCACATTGGTTTGGGCAAAAGCAAAAGGATCAGTAATTGAACGATCAACATGGGATTCTGCCGCCAAATGAATTACCCCATCAATACTATAATCCCTAAAAATATCTAGGAGTTTATTATAATCACAGATATCTCCCTTAATAAATTTATAGTTTGAAGCATTCTCAATATCCTTAATATTTTCTAAGTTTCCAGCATAGGTTAGCTTATCATAATTGATAATATTATATTCAGGATACTTATTTACAAATAATCGAACGACATGAGAACCAATGAATCCTGCTCCCCCAGTTATTAATATATTTCTTTTCATTTCTAGTATTTTAAATTATCAATAAAGGCTTTCTAAATAATTAAATAATTTTGAATCGTTTAGTAATGGTGCATTTTTATCTTTTTCCGAGAGAATTACGCTATCAACACTAACTTGCCAATCGATATTTAGTTCTGGATCATTCCATCGAATAGAACCCTCGTAATCTGGAGCATAATAGTTATCACATTTATACTGAAAAATTGCCTCATCACTTAATACTACAAATCCATGTGCAAATCCTCGCGGAATAAAAAATTGTTTTTTATTTTCACAAGATAACCTTACAGCAACATATTTACCAAAATAAGGTGATCCCTTTCTAATGTCTACAGCAATATCTAATACTTCGCCAGAAACGACTCTAACTAATTTTGATTGGGAGAATGGGGGTAATTGAAAGTGAAGTCCTCTTAAAACACCAAAAGTTGATCTAGATTCGTTATCCTGAACAAATGTTGTTCTACAAATTTTCTGTTCAAAAAGTGACTGGGAAAAGGATTCAAAAAAATATCCTCGAGAATCTGCAAATATCTTTGGTTCGATAATTTTTACTTCAGGAATTTCTGTTTCTACTATATACATTATCTGCTTTCTACTAATTTTAATAAATACTGTCCGTACTGGTTTTTTATCATAGGCAGAGCAACTTCCTTAAGTTTTTCCTTGCTTATCCAGCCTTTTGAAAAGCCGATCTCCTCTAAACATGCAACCTTTAATCCTTGTCTATGCTCTATTGTTTCAACAAAGTTGCTAGCCTCAGTTAAGGAGTCGTGCGTACCTGTATCTAACCAAGCAAAACCACGTCCCATTAATTCAACTCCAAGTCTGTTTTGCTTTAAATACTCCTGATTAACGGTTGTGATTTCTAACTCTCCCCTTGCTGATGGTTTTATATTTTGAGCAACCCGAACTACATCGTTAGTATAAAAATATAAACCAACAACCGCATAATTTGATTTTGCTTGTGTTGGTTTCTCCTCAATAGAAAGCACTTTTCCATTATCATCAAACTCAGCAACGCCATATCGCTCTGGATCGTTAACATAATAACCAAATACTGTTGCAGTATTATTATTTTCAACGTTACTTCTCGCTTCTTCTAACAAATTAACTAGTCCATGCCCATAAAAGATATTGTCACCTAAAACTAAGCAAACATTATCATTTCCAATAAATCTTTCTCCAATAATAAATGCTTGTGCCAAACCCTCTGGTTTTGGTTGTTCTGCATAAGAAAAACAAACACCAAAATCAGAACCATCGCCAAGTAAGCGTTTAAAATGGGGTAAATCTTCAGGGGTAGAAATTATTAAAATATCTCTAATATCAGCTAACATTAAAACCGATATTGGATAATAAATCATTGGTTTATCATAAATGGGAAGCATCTGCTTAGAAACACCCTTAGTGATTGGATACAAACGAGTTCCTGCACCACCGGCAAGTACAATACCCTTCATATTAGACATCTTAAATTATAAATAAAATCCTTTATACCAATTTATAAACTCATTAACCCCTTTTTGAATGGGAGTATTAGGTCTATAATTAAAATTCTCAATTAAATCATTAACATCTGCCCAAGTAGCAGGAACATCACCTGCCTGAAGCGGTAAAAAGTTTTTAATTGCTTTTTTGCCCAGCGCATTCTCAATAGATTCAATAAAGTCTAATAGTTTCACAGGAGAACTGTTCCCAATATTATAAACCTTATACGGAGCTACCGAGGAACCAGGATCGGGATCTTTTCCGGTCCATGATGAATTACTTTTTGAGGGATTATCTAATACTCTAATGATTCCTTCAACAATATCATCGATATAAGTAAAATCGCGTTGCATATTACCATTATTGAAAACATCAATAGGTTTTCCTTCAAGAATTGCTTTCGTAAAAAGGAATAGCGCCATATCTGGACGTCCCCATGGGCCATAAACTGTAAAGAATCGCAAACCAGTTGTGGGTATACCATACAAATAACTGTATGTATGTGCCATCAACTCGTTACTCTTTTTACTTGCAGCGTAAAGGCTTATAGGGTGATCAACATTATGGCTGGTTGAGAATGGCATCTCTTCGTTCAAGCCATAAACACTCGAACTACTTGCATAAGCCAAATGCTGAACTTCATTATGTCTACAGCCTTCAAGAATATTGATAAATCCAACAATATTACTGTTAATGTATGTATAAGGATTCTGAATGCTATATCTAACTCCTGCTTGAGCTGCAAGATTGCATACTTTATCAAATTTTTCATCTGAAAAAAGTTTCAGAATAGCCTCTCTATCTTCGAGCTTTAACTGTATAAATCTATAATTATTGAATTTAGAACTTTGAACAAATTTTCCATATTCAATTTTATTCTTATCAATTCCTGTAATCTCTAGTCTTGCAGACTTCAAATTTATGTCATAATAATCGTTTATGCAATCCAAGCCAACAACTTCATCGCCCCTTGCAATTAACCTTTGAGCAAGGTGAAATCCAATAAAACCGGCAGTTCCTGTTATTAGTACTTTTGACATATATTTTAAAATTTCAGGAATATTTAAACTATCATAAATGAGAAATTAATAACTCTTTCCTATTGCTTTAACTTTAAATCCTATTTCCATTAATTTTTTATGATCAAGAATATTTCGACCGTCAAATATAAAGGCAGGTTTCATCATGCCATCATAAATTCTTTTCCAATCGTATGTTTTAAACTCATCCCATTCTGTGATTACAGCAATAGCATGGGCATCTTTACAGTCCTCATAAGGATCATTCACCACTTTTAACAATCTACGGTTTTCCTCCTTCGATCTGCTCTCCAAATAATCTAAATCGGCATACATTGCCTTCTCGGGCACTTTGGGATCATATACCCATACGTTGGCCATATCATTAAGTAAGTGATCCGTAACATATATAGCAGCACTCTCTCGCGTATCATTAGTATCCTTTTTAAATGCCCAGCCAAGCATTGCTATCTTTTTCCCAGAAACCGTATTGAATAGTGTTTGAATAATATTCATTGCAAACCTACGCTTCTGGTAATCGTTAAGAATAATCACCTGCTCCCAATATGCAGCAGCCTCGGGCAAACCAAAATACTCGCACAGATATACTAGATTAAGAATGTCCTTCTGAAAACATGATCCACCAAAGCCTACTGATGATTTCAAGAATTTAGATCCAATTCTACTATCAGAACCAATAGCATAAGCTACCTCATCAACATCTGCACCAGTAACCTCACAAAGTGCTGATATGCTATTAATTGAAGATATTCGTTGAGCCAAGAAGGCATTCGCAGTTAATTTAGATAATTCCGAGGACCATAGGCGAGTTTGAATAATCCTTTCTCTTGGCACCCAACTAGCATAAACTGAAGTTAACGCTTCAATTGCCTCCAACCCTTCAGGCGTTTGATCGCCACCAATTAAAACCCTATCTGGAGCCATTAAATCCTGAATAGCAGTACCCTCTGCAAGAAATTCAGGATTCGAAAGCACCTGAAACTTAATGCCATTTCCTGTTTCTGCAAGAATTGTTTTAACTGCCTGGGCTGTTCTAACAGGTAAAGTTGATTTTTCAACCACAATCTTGTCTGTAGTGGAAAGTTTGGCAATTTGCCTTGCACATAGTTCCACAAAGCGTAAATCGGCTGCACGCCCCTTACCTACTCCAAATGTCTTAGTTGGTGTATTTACACTGATAAAGACCATATCAGCCTCTTTGATGCCAGTATCAATATCAGTTGTAAAAAATAGATTTTTCCCTCTTGCTTGCTTAACAACCTCTAACAAACCTGGCTCATACACAGGCAACTCATCTGTATTCCACGCAGTAATACGATCAGGATTAATATCAACCACATTAACCTTAATCTGAGGATTTTTAAGTGCTATTACAGCCATTGTTGGACCACCAACATAACCTGCTCCTATACAGCAAATGTTTTTTATGTGAGTCATAAAATATGAAAATTTAGAGATTCAAAGTTTCAGGTTCAAAGTAGATTTAAGATTTTCAATTTGAATATGTGTAAATACAACTTCGTCCTGTCAGTTACATTAATGCAACCTAAAGGACTAAGTAGCCAACGAAGATAACATTTTATATGTTTAGCACAAAACTGCTATCAAATAAAAAAGCCCGTAAAGGGCTTAATTATCTGATTAGTAAAGTTTTTTTTACAAACTCCAGTATGTAAGTTCATTTATTCTGTTGCGATAAACTCCCTTAACATCTACAAATACGCAACGCTCTGCGGCATACTGCTTAAACCAGGATTCTGGCTTATTTAAATATTGATTATGACTTACTGCAACAATAATGGCATCGTATTTTCCTGATTGTTCTTTTGCCATACCAAAACCATATTCCTCCTTAACTTCATGGGCATCTGCAAAAGCATCCACAACATCAATTTTACTTACACCGAAAGACTTAAGCTCATTGTAAATATCAACAACCTTTGAATTACGAATATCGCTCACATTTTCCTTAAAGGTGACTCCCATAATCAAAACCCTAGCATCTTTGGGATTTTTATCAGCAGAGATTATCTTCTTTACAGTTTGTTTAGCCACATACCCCCCCATTGAATCGTTTATAAAACGTCCGGCACTAATTATTTGTGGATGATAGCCAAGTTCCTTTGCCTTATAAACAAGATAGTATGGGTCAACTCCAATACAATGTCCGCCAACAAGTCCAGGAAAAAACTTAAGGAAGTTCCACTTTGTACCAGCAGCCTCAAGAACCTCAAAGGTATTTATTCCCATGCGGTTAAACATTATTGAGAGTTCATTCATAAACGCAATATTGATATCACGCTGAGTATTCTCAATAATTTTTGCAGCTTCAGCAACTTTTATGTTACTAGCACGATGAATACCAGCCTTAATGATTAACTCATAAGTTTTAGCAATCTCTTCGGATGATTCAGGGTCACAACCCGATGTAATTTTCTTAATCGTTGTTAACGTATGCTCTTTATCTCCAGGGTTAATACGCTCCGGAGAAAATCCTACTTTGAAATCGGTTATATATTTTAGACCTGAAAGTTCTTCCAGCAATGGTACGCAATCTTCCTCTGTACATCCTGGATATACGGTTGATTCATAAACCACATAATCACCCTTTTTCAAAACTTGACCAACTGTGCGTGTTGCGGCTAGCAATGGCTTTAAGTCCGGCAAATTATGATCATCTATAGGTGTAGGAACTGCTACAACATAAAATTTAGCCTTTCTTAAATCTTCAATATTTGAGGTGTACTCAATATCACACCCCTTAAATGCACCAGAATCTAGTTCTCGGCTTGGATCGATACCCTTTTTCATAAGATCTACCCTCTCTGGTTTTATATCAAAACCGATCACAGAAATTTTACGAGCAAATTCCAATGCGATGGGAAGCCCAACATAACCTAATCCTATAACGGCTAATTTTTCTTTTTTTGCTAACAGTTCATTATACATAATCAGCAGATTTAAATAATATTTTTACAGAATGGATGATAATCGCCAATCAATCCTAGTTGATTTGAATTTCTAATATTATAAACAGTTTGTATCGATTGTTTTGCATCCGCTAAACCGAAACCATTCCCATCAAGAATTCCTCGATAACTATGCGTATGCAAATCGGTAAATCCTTCGCTAAACTCCAACTCTTCGTTTTCAATAGAAATCGATCTGAAGGTTCGTTGTCCCTTTTCCTTTATATTTTGAGGGATATCATTATAATCAACGCTCAAAAACCAGCGCACTCTTGCTTTTTCTAGTTCTAAATAACCTGCAGCTTTATCTGGATTCGATATATGTACCTTGCTATCTTTAACATCTCCAAATATCCACGTTAACATATCGAAGAAGTGAACACCAATGTTGGTAGCAACGCCCCCAGATTTCTGCATATCACCTTTCCACGAAATGAAATACCAACGTCCTCTACTAGTGATATAGGTTAAGTCTATATCGTAAATTTTATCCTTTGGGCCTTCTTCAATTTTCTTCTTAAGATTTATAATTGCAGGATGCAAGCGTAGCTGAAGTATTGTATTCACTTTTCGTCCTGTTTCCTTCTCAATTTCCTGTAATGCATCAATATTCCAAGGATTCAACACGATTGGCTTCTCACAAATAGCATCAGCACCCTGACGCAATGCAAAACGGATATGAGAATCGTGCAAGTAGTTGGGAGTACAAATACTTACATAATCAGCCTTAATGCCTTGACGTTTAAGTTTATCAATATGCCTATCGAAACGCTCGTACTCAACGAAGAAATCGGCCTGTGGAAAAAAACTATCCATTATCCCTACGCAATCATGCTTATCGAGGGCAGCTAGTAAATTATTGTTTGTTTCTTTAATAGCCTTTAAATGACGAGGCGCAATAAACCCGGCAGCACCAATTAATGCAAAATTCTTCATATTCTATTCAAATCTAAAAACATTATCGCCTTCTAGTTTATATTTTTGTCCACTTTCAGGGCAAACAGCTATATTTTTCTCATCAAATTCTAACCGATGGCCATACTCGCTCATCCAGCCAATTTGTCGACTTGGATTTCCAACAACTAAAGCATATGGCTTTACATCTTTAGTAACTACAGTTCCTGCACCAACAAAACTAAATTCGCCCAAAGTCACGCCACATACAATCGTAGCATTTGCACCAATTGTAGCAGATCTCTTAACGAGTGTTTTCATGTACTCGCTTTTTCGATTAACCGCACTCCGAGGATTAATTACATTGGTAAATACCATTGAAGGACCAAGAAAAACATCATCCTCACAAATAACGCCGGTATATATAGATACATTGTTTTGTACCTTGACATTTTTTCCTAAAGTCACGCCAGGCGAAACCACAACATTTTGGCCAATATTACAGTTCTCGCCAATAGCGCATCCTGTCATAATATGGCTGAAATGCCAAACTTTAGTTCCTTTACCAATAATAGAACCATCATCTATCACCGCAGTTTCGTGAGCAAAGAAATTGTTATTCATGTATCAAAAATTTATCAAATATAGTCTATTTGAAAAACGAAAGCACCTTATCGCAAATAAAATTAAGAGTTGCCTCATCCATCTCGGTATGCATTGGTAATGAAATAACCGTATTGGCAAGAAAATCCGAAACTGGATAGTCGAAATTTCCATTAACCGATTTATAGGGTTCAAACGCTTTCTGTTTATGTAACGGAACTGGGTAGTAAACCATTGAAGGAATTCCAAACGATGCGAGATGCTTAATCAATTCATCTCTATTCGTATCTATAACTTTAAGTGTATACTGATGGAAAATATGATTGCTCCATTTTACGCGATTGGGAACTACCAAGCGTGAGCACGATTTCAATTTTGAATCGTAGTAATCTGCCGCCTTGATTCTTGCTGAATTATACTGCTCAAGATACTTGAGTTTCACATTCAGAATTGCAGCCTGAATGGTATCCAATCGCGAATTTACGCCGATTCTATCGTGATGGTAGCGTACCTTCATTCCATGATTTGTAATGGAGCGAATCTCATTAGCCAAATCGTCATTATTGGTAAATAATGCACCGCCATCGCCATAGCAACCTAAATTCTTTGAAGGGAAAAACGATGTTGTTCCAATATCACCAACAGTTCCCGCCTTTGCCTTTGATCCATCATTCAAATAATAATCAGCACCTAAAGCTTGCGCAGTATCCTCAACTACATATATACCATGCTTTTTGGCAATTTTCATTATCTCATCCATGTTAGCGCACTGTCCAAAAAGATGAACGGGTATTATGGCTTTTGTTTTAGGCGTGATGGCCTCTTCCAATTTTTTTGTGTCAATTGTAAAACTTAATGTATCAACATCAACTAAAACAGGAACCATTCCCAGAAGGGCAACAACCTCAACGGTTGCAATAAATGTAAAATCCGGAGTAATAACCTCATCTCCAGGTTTTAACCCTAAAGCCATCAGCGCAATTTGCAGAGCATCGGTGCCATTTGCACAACCAATAACATGCTTTACACCTAGGTACTTTGCTAGGTTATCTTGGAATAAGCCAACATCTTTTCCTTTTATAAAGGCTGTTGAATCAATAACCTGTTGAATAGCAGAATCGATCTCAGGTTTTATCTTGAGATATTGACCTTTAAGGTCACACATCTGAATATTATTGTTTTCCATATCAATAAAAATGAAAGCAAAAAGCCTGCATTCGCAGGCTCAAGCTTGTTTACTTAGCATAACTTATGGCTCGAGTTTCCCGTATGACCGTAATCTTGACCTGTCCCGGGTACGTCATTTCATCCTGAATCTTTTTGGCTATCTCAAATGAAAGTTTATTTGCCTCCTCATCAGAAATTTTTTCACTTCCAACAATTACGCGCAATTCTCTACCGGCTTGAATTGCAAATGTTTTAAGGACTCCAGGATAAGACAACGCCATATCCTCCATTTCCTTTAAGCGTTTTATATAGGACTCTACAACTTCGCGACGTGCTCCTGGACGTGCACCCGAGATGGCATCGCAAACCTGAACAATTGGAGCAAATAGGGTTGTCATCTCTACCTCGTCGTGGTGAGAACCAATGGCATTGCAAATCTCAGGCTTCTCTTTATACTTTTCGGCCAATTTCATCCCCAAAACTGCGTGTGGCAATTCTGGCTCATCATCGGGAACCTTACCTATATCGTGTAACAACCCTGCACGTTTCGCCACTTTAGGATTCAAGCCCAACTCCGATGCCATGATAGCGCAAAGATTTGCCACCTCACGGGAGTGCTGCAGTAGATTTTGTCCGTAAGAGGAGCGGTACTTCATTTTACCCACCAAACGAATTAGTTCAGGATGCAAACCATGAATACCCAAATCTATTGTTGTACGTTTACCAACCTCTACAATTTCGTCTTCAACTTGCTTTTGTACTTTTTGAACTACTTCCTCGATACGAGCAGGGTGAATTCTACCATCGGTAACAAGTTGATGCAAAGCCAAACGGGCAATTTCACGACGTACTGGATCGAATGCAGAAAGAATAATCGCTTCAGGAGTATCGTCAACAATAATTTCAACACCAGTTGCAGCTTCCAAAGCACGAATGTTTCTACCCTCACGTCCAATTATTCGTCCCTTAATCTCATCGGAATCAATATTAAATACGGTAACCGAATTTTCAATAGCAGCTTCTGTGGCTACTCTTTGAATAGTCTGAACAACAATTCTTTTTGACTCCTTAGCAGCAGTCATTTTAGCCTCATCAACAATTTCGTTGATATAAGACATTGCCGAAGTTTTAGCTTCAGCCTTGAGTGATTCAATAAGTTGTGTCTTGGCATCCTCTGCCGAAAGTCCAGATATAGATTCTAACTTTTCAACCTGTGTCTTATGCATCTTATCTAACTCCTCAGACCGTTTATCTATTAACTCCATCTGAGCATTTAGATTTTCGCGGATAACATCAACTTCCTTATGTTTACGTTGTAATTCTTCAATTTTCTGAGTAATTACAACCTCACGCTGCTTAATCTTATTTTCGGCTTGGGCTATTCTCGAATTTTTCTCTGTGATAACCTTTTCGTGTTCGGTTTTTAATTGCAAAAACTTTTCTTTTGCCTGTAAAATCTTTTCTTTTCTGATTACCTCAGCTTCGGTTTCTGCCTCCTGAATAATCTTAGTTTTTTTGCTCTCAAGCAGCTTGCTCCAAAGCAAATACGATAAAAACCCACCCAGTATAAAGGTTGAGGCTGCTATTATAATTGTGAATCCCATAATTAATTTAGTTTATAGTTAATATATATAAAAAACCCGCATTACACCTTAATTTTATGTAGAAACCCCAATTCAACATGGGTGGAGAGGCCATCTGTGTCAGACTTCCAACGTCCCAACAGGAATCCCGAACTAGCGGTAAAAAGGCCTGTCTTTGACAGACAAAGTCCTACTCCAAGTTTAGTAGTGTTGAGTTTCGCAAAAATATTAAGGCAATAATGCGGGCAATACTATTTAAAAGAACTTAAGTTATGCTTTTCAATATAAGAGCCTAGCCATTCATCCAATTCCGACAACTCGTCAATTACAGGTGCATTATCGAATTTTCCTTCACACTCAATAAGTTTAATCACAAATTGCAAGGCAGCCATCGCCAAAAAATCCTGAACATCCTTATCGGTGTAGCGTTGCTTATACTGAAGAACCTTATCGTTAATCAACTTTGCTGCTTTACGGATCTTTTCCTCATCGGATCTATCTATCTTTAAAGGATAGTATCTGTCAGCAACATTTACTTTAATTGAAAACTTGTCCTCCATCTAAGCAATTCTAGGTCTATCTGTTTAATAAAGCAATACATTTGTCAATTTCCCGCACCATACGGTTAACCTTAATTTTAGCCTCGTGCACTTCGGCATCGGATGCCTCAACCGCCTTAGCCAACTTTAATCGAGAATAACGTTCTTCAAGCTCTTCAAATGCCAACTCTTTGGCTTTAAGTTTATTTTCTAAATCAGCCTTCTGAGTTTTCAATGATTCATTTTCCTGTTTCATCCTCTCATAGGCAAAAACAAGTACCTGAACTTTTTGTTTAATTTTGCTATTTATTTCACTTAAATCAACGTTCATATCCCATATAAAGTTCTACAAAATTAATCATTGATTCGTCAAAAAACAAATTATTTGCCCATTATTAAAATCCATCAATATTAGTTTTAAATATGACAAAAACTTGCAAATAATTAAAGCTGCGAGATTATGACGAATTATTCAATTAACAATCAATCACTTAATAAAAACACTTCCCTACTCACACAAGAATTGGGACTACACAATACTTGGAGATTGTATATATTTGAGGCGTTAAATTTCGAGCAATGATTAACTTTTTTCGCAATACGGCTATAGTAGCATTGATTTTAGCTCTTTCTGGTAGTCTTTTGAATGGTCAATCGGTAAAACTATTCTCCCCATTAGGGCTTTCGCCGGCTATATCAGGTTCGTTTGGAGAAATCCGAACAGATCATTTCCACTCTGGAGTAGACTTTCGGACTAACGGAAAAACTGACTATAAAGTTTATGCGTCGGAAGATGGATTTATATCACGAATTAAAGTAAGTTCAGTTGGATTTGGCAAAACCATATACATTGAACATCCAAATGGACTTACTACTGTTTATGCCCATCTCGGTAGATTCTCAGATAAAATTGCAAGAATTGTTGAAAAAGAGCAATACCAAAAAAATTCATTTGAAGTGGAGCTGTTCCCCAGTAGAGATGAGATTGAAATTAAGAAAGGTGAAGTTATCGCTTTTTCAGGAAATTCAGGAAGTTCGGGAGGCCCACACCTTCACTATGAAATCAGACACACATCTTCGCAAATTCCAATATCTCCATTGAATTACTTTGACAACTGGACGAATGCAGATAATTCGGCACCAACAATAAACAAAATATATCTATACCAAATAGATAGCATTGGATACATGACAGATAGCCTTAGCAGGCAAAGTCTAAATTTCAACAAGAATAGAAGTTTCTGCAGCATTACTGACACCATTTCGGCATTCGGACTAATTGGGCTTGGCATTGAATCGTATGATTATGTTAACGAGCAAAGCAATAGATGTGGTTTTGAAAGAGTATCCCTTTTTATTAACGAACAAAATATTTACAGCCTGAATATAGATTCCTTTGCGTTTGCTGAAACCAAATACGCCAATAGCATAATTGATTATTACACAAAAATCACTAGAAATGAAGAAATTGTAAAACTATGGGTTGATGATAATAATAAGTTTAGCGGTCTGAAATACAACAAATCAAAAGGATTCATCAGTATTGAAGATGGAAAAATCTATAACTTCGTAATCGAAATCGAGGATTTTGCAGGGAACAAAACCATTGCAAAAGGAACTATTAAAGGAAGATCATATAAAGAAAACAAATCGATTAGCACAAGACTCAAAAATGCAGAAATATTAGATTACACCAAAGAGCATAAGATTTCAACAGAAAAATATGAGATTTTTATTCCCAAAAATGCACTATATCATGATATAACATTTAGTCACAGCATAGATTCGTTATCCTCCAACCACTATTGCATCTACAAAATCAACACACCTAAAGTCCCCATACACAAAAAGTACACACTGGTAGTTAAACGCCCTAATGTTTCAAAAAATCTCCTTGCCAAAACCTATATTGGTTATATAAATGGTAAGGGAATAGAGTTTTGCGAAAGCAAAATTACTGATGAAGGCATCGAAGCAACTTGCAGCAAGTTTGGCAACTATACAGTTGTAGTAGATACGCTTTATCCGAGAATAATTCCCTTGAATTTATCGGAAAAATCAAAATTATCGCCCGAGAACATAATAAAATTTAAACTTTCCGATGATTCTGGTATAAGTACCTATAACGGTTATGTAGATGGGAATTGGGTTCTATTTGAATGGGATCCAAAATCGAACCTGCTAACCCATACAATTGATAAACAGCGAATAGCCCAAGGAACATGGCACAAACTAATGCTCGAGGTTACTGATAAACTAAACAATAAAGCAAAATATTCCTGCGAATTTTTTTGGTAATTACTATTTTTGTCGAAAACAATACCGTTTGCTAACCCTATTCTATTTCATACTATTTCTTATATCAATACTGCTGATTGCGATTCAGCCTTGGGGATTACTGTATAGATATAGCAATGCCATGGCCTACATGCTACAGCACATCCTAAAGTACCGGATTAAGGTTACCCGTAATAACCTAAAATTGGCATTTCCCAATAAAACCGAAACCGAAATAAAAGAACTTGAGGATAAGATATACCAGAATTTAGCCGACATTTCTGTTGAAGCCCTTAAAGGTTTTACCATGCTTAATAAGCAAGTAATTAGAAGACATAAAATACTAAATCCAGAATTGCTGGAACAATATTATTCAAAAGGGCAAAGTATCATTGGTGTTGCAGGTCATTTCAACAACTGGGAATGGGGTGCGATTTCGGCCGGACTTCAGCTAAAGCACTACCCCATAGCTATTTACAAGCCAATGAGCAATAAACTCATAGACTGGTTTATGAAATGGAATAGATCGGTACGAGGTACGCTTTTAGCCCCAACCGCCAGCACCTATGAAACATTTCAAAAATACGAAAACGAAAAATGTATATTTATATTGGTCGCAGACCAAAGCCCCTCAAGATCTTCGAAAGCTTACTGGATTAATTTTTTTAATCAGGAAACAGCCTGTATTCATGGCCCAGAGAAATACGCTAGAATTTACAACTACCCTGTAATATTTATCGATATTCAAAGAGCAAAAAGAGGATTTTACGAAATAGAACTTACAACTTTAACCAATAATCCGGCTGATTTACAAGAAGGAGAGTTAACTCAAATTTACATGGAAAAACTTGAAACGGTAATCCGTAGAAATCCTGAAAGTTGGCTTTGGACCCATAGGCGTTGGAAACATAAAAGGCCAATCGAAAAGCATCTATCTTAAAATACTTTTCTTATTTAAGAAAATGGTTCTATATTTGATGAATAAGAATTTAAGATTAATTCAATAAACCCTATTAAAATGAAAAAGATTGCTACAATTACCCTCATTCTTACAATAGGATTACTGCTTAATGAAACATCTTTCGCTCAAAAGTACCGTAAAAAAGAAGTCTCATTGATTTCATTCAAGTTGAATATCAATAGTGATTATCGTAGTAAGATTGAGTCTTATAGCAGTTACTTTAACGAACCTAATAACAAAAAAGCCAACAGGGTTGATAATCAAATTATATACACAGCATGGGATATAATCGGTGAAAAACTAAGGAACGAAGTTGGTATGGTTATACTTCCGCTGGATGCCTATGGCAAAAAATTCACTTACGACGATTACGGTTTCCCTGATATGGGTATAGCCAAAGCAATAAATAAAGGACAATCAAAGTATTACCTAAAAATTGATATCGAATTGGGCCCCGAGATCTCTGCAAAATACATCACAAAATCGCATCCCGACTCAGTCAATCAAATCATTCATTTAAAAGATGATGAAATAAAGCCCAAGTTAACTATATACCTTACTATATATTCCGATAAGGGAATAATCCCCGTTGCAAACTGCTCTGGCGAAGTACTAGCAGAGGATGTTATAACTTTAGATAAAAACTTCTTTGATGGTATTATCAACAATACGGTTAATCCCGATCAGATAACGCTCTATAACCTCATCGAAAAGGCTTCAAAAAAACTCATCATCAGCGTATACTCTAATAAATAATGGCCTTTTCAGAGGATCAAATGCAAACATCCTATATTTGTGTAGGAGTAATGTCGGGTACCTCGCTGGATGGGCTAGATATTTGTCTTTGCAAGTTCATTTGCGAAACCAACCATAACTGGAAGTATTCGATTGTAAAAGCAGACACACGTCCCTATCCAACACAAATTAAAGAGCAACTTGAAAATGCACCAAATCTAAACGGTGAACAACTCACACACCTCGATTACCAATACGGACATTGGATAGGCAAAACGGTAAGTGCCTTTCTTCAGAATGCAAAAGAGAGGCCGCAATTCATTGCCTCGCACGGACACACAATTTTTCACAATCCACAACACGGGTATACTCTACAAATTGGTAAAGGATCTGCCATTGCTGCACAAACAACTATTCCCTGCATATCCGACTTCAGATCGTCAGATGTTTGCAAAGGAGGTCAGGGTGCTCCTTTAGTTCCAATAGGAGACAAATTGCTTTTTTCGGAGTACGATATCTGCTTAAACCTAGGCGGAATAGCCAACTTAAGTTACGACAACAATCAGAATCAAAGAATTGCTTACGATATCAGCCCATGCAACATGCTTCTCAATTGTTTAGCAGGTATGGTAGGAAAAGAATTCGATAAGGATGGGGAGATTGGGAAATTAGGGGACATTGATTCTGATCTCCTAACCAAAATGAATTTGCTAGATTACTATAGTTTAGAAAATCCAAAATCGCTTGGTAGAGAATGGTTCGAGGGTAATATCCTAAAATTGATAAATGCGAGCAAATGCTCTACCGAAAGCAAACTCAGGACATCATACGAACACATTGCAGCACAAATCACCAACGTAACCAATAAGGTAAAAGGAAATACGCTACTTATCACGGGTGGCGGAGCTAAAAATAGTTTTTTGATAGATTTAATTATCAATAAATCAACAAAAAAGGTAATCATTCCCGATGCTCTTACGATTGATTTTAAGGAAGCATTAGTATTCGCCTTTTTAGGTGTTCTATATAAAGAAAAACTGAATGGCGCGCTAGCCAGTGTAACCGGGGCGAAAACAGATTCAATTGGTGGCTGCTTATACTATTAATGAATTCATTTTATCAATCCGAATTAAACTCTTTAAATCAAAATTTATCAAAAAAATATTTAGGTTTGTCATTCCGATAATTTTAAAAACTTCAAAACTATGAGAAAACTCACAGCTAAATTGCTTGTTTTTGTTGCAATAGGACTTTGGGCAAAACCATCCAATGCTTGCACCAATTATTTAGTAACCAAAGGCGCATCGGTTGATGGTTCCACAATGATTACCTATGCTGCCGATTCACATTATCTTTTCGGTGAACTGTACTTTAAACCAGCAGCCGACTACCCTTCCGGAACATTAATGAAGATTTACGAATGGGACACTGGAAAATATTTGGGCGAAATCCCCCAGGTAAACCACACCTATTCCGTAGTTGGTAATATGAATGAATATCAAGTATCATTAGGTGAAACAACCTATGGCGGACGCGAAGAATTGGCCGATAGTACAGCCTTAATCGATTATGGATCATTAATGTACATTGCACTCCAGCGCTCTAAAACAGCTCGCGAAGCAATAAAGGTAATGGCCGAATTGGTTGACCAATATGGCTACTATAGCGAAGGAGAATCATTTTCGGTTGCAGATCCAAACGAGGTATGGATATTTGAAATGATTGGTAAAGGTGTTGACCTTAAAGTTGATAAGAAAACTAAGAAAACCTACAATGCCAACAGAGGTGCTCTTTGGGTTGCAATTCGCATACCCGATGGCTATGTTTCAGGACATGCAAATCATGCGCGTATCACCACTTTCCAAAAAGAAAATATGACTACATCAATTAGTTCTAAAAATCTTGATAAAATATTTGACCCCAATATTGAAGTTGTTTACGCTTACGATGTGGTTGATTATGCTCGTAAACATAAACTATTCGATGGTAAAGATGAAGACTTTAGTTTCTCCGACACTTATGCCCCACTCGATTTTGAAGGTGCTCGTTTTTGCGAAATAAGGGTTTGGTCATTTTTTAAAGAGGTTAACAAATCGATGTGGGATTATTTTGATTATGCAAAAGGTCACAACCTATCCAAACGCATGCCTTTGTATATCAAACCTGAAAGAAAATTATCGGTTAGTGACATGATGGGATTCATGCGCGATCACCTAGAGGGAACTGAACTTGATATGAGCAAAGATGCTGGTGCTGGCCCTCATGCGTTACCTTACCGCTGGAGACCTTTAACTTGGGAATACGAAGGTAAAACTTACTTTAACGAACGCGCAACGGCTACTCAACAAACAGGGTTCTCATTTGTTGCCCAAGCCCGCAACTGGTTACCCAATCCTATAGGTGGAATTTTCTGGTTTAGCGTTGATGATGCTGCTTCAACCGTATATTTCCCTGTCTATTGCGGAGTAACATCAGTTCCAGAAGCATATGCTGAAGGGAAAGGCGATATGCTAACCTACTGCGACAACTGTGCTTTCTGGACATTCAACAAGGTATCAAACTTTGCTTACCTACGTTACGATTTAATGAGTCAGGATATTAAGAAAGTTCAAAGCGAACTTGAAACTCGCTTTATCAATAATACTCCAATTGTTGACGCAACAGCAAAGGAACTTTATACGAACGATCCCAAAGAAGCCATAAAATTCCTGACAGATTATACAGTAAACACTGGCAACTATGTGGTTAACCGTTGGGAAAAACTTTTCCAACATCTACTACTTAAATACATGGATGGCAATGTAAAACAGGAAGAAAATGGAAACCTCAAGTACAATAAGTACAACTCCTGTCCTGCGCCAGTTAAAAACCCAGAATATCCAAATTGGTGGAAGAAAAATTTGATAGAATCCACCGGTGATAAGTTATTAGAACCAACAACCGAAAGTAAACATTAAAAAAGGGGGGTAATCCCCTTTTTTAATGTTATGTATCTATGATAAATCAACATTATTGAAATAATAAACTAATTTATCTGCTAAATATTTTTCGAAAAGTTGGTTTAATTGTCAAATTTTCATATTTTTGCGGCCTATTTGGTGCGTAATCTCTTGCAAGGACATAGGAGCCTGTAATATTGCGCATTTATGAACAAAACATTAAAAACATACTAAAATGAATCTTATTAAGGTAGCTGAAGAGTCGTTTGCTGTAAAAAAAGAGCATCCAGACTTTAAGAGCGGTGATACTGTAGTTGTTCACTATAAGATTATTGAGGGGAACAAAGAGCGTGTTCAAAACTACCGAGGTGTAGTTATTCAGAGAAAAGGGACAGGTACAACCGAAACCTTTACAGTTAGAAAGATTTCTAGCGGTGTTGGTGTAGAAAGGATTTTCCCTTTACACTCTCCATTCATCGATCAAATTGAGGTTGTAAAAGAAGGTAAAGTTCGTAGAGCCCGTATCTTCTATCTACGCGACCTAACTGGCAAGAAGGCTCGTATTAAAGAGAAGAAAAGAAGACTTGACACACAAGAATAAACTAAATCCCCAAAAATTTGGGGATTTTTTTATTTTATACTTGTAGATAAAAAAATATTATCTATCTTTGCACTCGCAATTCAGACGGCTCCGTAGCATAACTGAATAGTGCATCTGACTACGGATCAGAAGGTTGCAGGTTTGAATCCTGCCGGAGTCACCAGAAAAGGCTAATCCTAATAAGATTAGCCTTTCTTGTTTTTATCACTATAAGTTTGTCTTCCATCCAATAACATCAAAATCATTCAGGAAATCAGAAAAAATCAATCCAAACCAACTTAAAATCAGATCAATTTTGAATAAAAAGGAGCCTTTCGGCTCCTCTGCATTAAACTTTTAAACTAGAAATTAGCATATCGTAAACATGTTCCTTTCGTGATTTTAAGATTTTAGCTATCTCTTCATCAGTGTACCCTAGCCTATACTTAACCAAGGACTTTATTGCAAAAGGAAATAGTATTAATGATATCATGCTAACAAAAAACTGTTCGGGATCGATTGGCTTAATGTTTCCTTTTTCAGCCTCTCTTCTCAACTGTTTAGAAAAAGCATCGGTATTGTATAAAGTATTAACTGCTTTTAAACGGGGGGCTTGCTCCGCATTCCTGTGAATAATTGAAAGGACAAAGGGGACAATTAATGGATCTTCGCATAACAAATCAATATAGACGCAAACATATTCATGAATTTTTTGCTCTAAGGACTTATCTGAATTAAGAATTTGCCTTAATCGATGGCCATAATCCTTTATAGAAATCTCGAAAATCTGCTCCAGCAGGTTCTCCTTGCTTTGAAAATAGTAGTTCATCAAGGAAAGATTAACGCCTGCTTTAGTAGCAATTTCGCGTACACCTACCCTATCAACTCCCTTAGCGATGAATAGTTCACGAGCAGTTTCCATTAACTTCAAACGGGTTGTATTTACTTGTTTGGAGTCCATAACTTAATTTTTTTCAAAGTTATAAAATGAGTTCAAATAAACATACGTTTTAGCAACTCTTTTGTTTAATAGTTTTTAAAATTGCAAAATTAAAATAAAAGGCACAAATTGTAACCTAATTAATATAGGATATTATATGAATCAACGGCTAAACAATCCATATGCAAAACGTAGTGAGCACAAGTGTTTTTGCTGCTCAAACAGCAACCCTATAGGGCTAAACCTGATGTTTTGGTACGATGACGAAAACAAAACGGTTGAAACAGTTTGGCTTCCTAATGAATTTTATCAGGGATACCCTGATGTTCTGCACGGTGGAATTCAATCAACTATAATGGATGAAGTGGCGAGTTGGTGTATTTATGTACTACTTCAAACTGCTGGAGTTACTGCAAATATTGATATAACCTTCAAAAAACCGGTTAACATTTCGAAAGGGAAAATTAGAGTGGTGGGAAAAATTGCAAAGGCCGAAAAGAGAATTGCAACTATTCAAACCGAACTTTACGATGGAGATGGCAATCTCTGCAGCGAAGCGTCCATTAAATACTTTACATACTCACAGGAAAAAGCCATCAAAGAATTAAGCTACCCCGGGATAGAAACCTTTTTTGCATCAAAATAACACGACTCCCCGTTAACAATAATTAACAGATCCATAATGAATTAGTGCAGCGACAGCAAATCAATTTTCGTCTGTTTAGGTAGAAACTCCCTCAATCTAAAACCGATGAAAATATTTACCGTTTTTATTTTGGCCCTAATTTTAATCACTTCCAAAATAAATGGGCAACCAGCAGTAGAGGTTAAGAAAATTTGCGTAGCAAATCCAATAAATCCGACACCTCCTATAATAGATGGAAATCTCAACGATGGAATTTGGCAGAAAGGGGAATGGGAAGGAGGATTCACACAGTTTGAACCTCACAATGGGGCTTCACCCTCACAACCAACAGAATTTAAAATATTCTACGACAACGATTTTATTTATGCTGCTTTTAACGTGTTAGACAATGAACCCGAAAAAATTGTTTCGCGAGTTACACGGCGCGATGATATTGACGGTGATTGGGTTGGTCTGTGCCTCGACTCGTATTCCGATCAAAGAACAGCCTTTGTTTTTATAGTTAGCACATCAGGTGTAAAAAATGATCTAATCATAATGGAGAATGGCGACAAGGAGGACAGTAACTGGGATCCTATTTGGTGGGTAAAAACTATGCGAACATCGAATGGTTGGTCTGCCGAAATGAAGATTCCCCTAAACCAACTTAGGTTTGCCAATGTTGGTGAACTAACCTGGGGAATGCAGGTTATGCGATATATCTATAGAAATCAAGAAAAATCGATGTGGCAACATTTACCCAAGGATGCATCGGGATTAGTTCACATGTTTGGAGAACTAAAAGGGCTCAAAGGCCTCACCCCAAAAAGGCAAATTGAAGTAGCACCCTATGTTGTGGCCAAAACAGAGATGTTTAAGTCCGAAGCAGGCAATCCATTTATGACGGGAAAACGAAATGGAATAAATGCTGGAATTGATGCAAAAATTGGCTTATCCAATAACTTCACTCTAGATTTAACGGTAAATCCAGATTTTGGGCAAGTGGAGGCGGATCCTTCCGAAGTTAACCTAACAGCCTTTGAAACATACTTTGAGGAAAAAAGACCATTTTTCATTGAGGGTAGCAACATGCTAAACTTTGGATTGATGTTCGGTGATGGTGATTTAGCCACCCAAAATCTATTCTACTCAAGAAGAATTGGTCGTTCACCTCAAATTTACCCCGATACGGAGGATAACGAGTACTTGAAAATGCCTTCGAACACTGCCATTCTAGGAGCAGCAAAAATAACAGGTAGAACAAACAACGGCATGTCGGTTGGAATTTTAGAAACTATCACGGCTAATTCCTTTGCAAGATTTGATAGTATTGGAAAAAGAGACATTCAAATAGTAGAGCCGCTTACCAATTATTCTGTGGGAAGTTTAAGGCAGGAACTAAACAAAGGGAATACGATAATATCGGGAATGCTAACATCTACCAATAGACAATTAACCGAAGATACAGAGGACTACCTCCACAGAAATGCCTATACTGGAGGTATTGATTTCCAAAAGATGTGGGCTAACAAGAAATATCTTTGGGGCGCAAAATTCTACTTTAGTCATGTTAATGGTACTAAAGAGGCGATTGTAGAAACGCAGAGTTCTCCTGCTCGGTATTTTCAAAGGCCAGATAACAACTACACACAACTCGACTCCAGTAGAACCTCGCTTACTGGAACTGGTGGAATGTTTCAAGTAGGTAAAATAGGAGAAGGTCATGTACGTTACATGGGAATGATATCATGGAAATCGCCACAACTGGAAATCAACGATATAGGATACACACAAAGCGTTGACGATATTTTCCAAGTGTTGTGGGTAGGGCTAAGGTATTGGGAGCCCGTATCGATATTCCGCTCAATCAACATCAACTTTAACCAATGGACCGGATGGAACTTTGGTGGACAATCGACCTACAAGGGAGGGAATGTTAACTTCTACACTCAATTTACAAATTACTGGTCTATAGGTGCAGGTATAAATCGGGAAGGCAATAGGCTTAGTTCTACAGCGCTTTGGGGAGGCCCAATGATAAAACTTCCTGGTAGCTGGAGCACTTGGTACAACATCTCCTCCGATCAACGCAAAAATTTCATTGCTCAAGCAGGCGGATACTCCGAAATTTGCGATAACAACTATGCTAGTTATCACAATTTTTATGCGACCTTTTCCTTCCACCCAACCAAAAACTTTCTTATAAAACTTAACCCAAGCTATACCATCCACAATAACAACCTTCAGGTTGTTGATAATATTGATATGAGTGATGGAACAACCAAGTATTTGCGAGGAACGTTGGATCAAAAAACCTATGTGCTTTCTCTAAGGCTGGAGTATAGCATAAACCCAGAATTATCGATCCAATACTATGGACGCCCATATTTAACAAGCGGAAAGTACAGCAACTATAAATACATCACCAATCCAAAAGCGAATAACTACAACGACAGATTTATCAACTATCTCACAACTCAAATTATTTATGATTCCAACAACGAAGAATACTTGGTTGATGAAAATTCCGATGGGAATTCCGATTTTTCATTCTCAAATCCCAACTTTAACTTTCTTGACTTTCAATCCAACTTCATAGTTAGATGGGAGTACAGGCCAGGTTCAACCGTATTCTTTGTTTGGACATTAGGCAAACAAACCTCAGAATCAACATATAGCACATCGCTTAATTCGGATATTAGCAATATCTACAATACACACCCACATAATATATTTCTTGTAAAATTATCTTACAGATTCAACTAAAAGTAGATTAAAGGTTAGCCAAGGAGGAGTAAACCACAACTCCTCTTTTTTTATACCAATCTGAACATATTTTTCATCAACTACGTTTAGATAAAAAAATAGATATGATCCGTATAGTTATTGTTTCAACAATACTGGTAACAGCTAAAATAGCAACTGCACAAGTAAACAATGTTAAACATATGTCGAACAAACAGATTGAAGTAACCACTCTAGGAGCCGGTTGCTTCTGGTGTGTTGAGGCAATATTTAAGAGAATAGATGGAGTAATTAACGTTGAGTCGGGATACTCCGGGGGAATGGTCAAAAATCCAACATATAGGGATGTTTGCACAGGTAATACAGGTCACGCAGAGGTAATTCAAATTACATTCAACCCTACAAAAATTTCCTTTGCACAACTCTTGGAAATATTTTTTAAAACCCACGATCCCACAACTCTTAATAGACAGGGTGCCGACATCGGAACACAATACAGATCAATTATATTATACCATTCAGAGGAACAGCGATTGATTGCCGAAGATGTTATTCGAAAACTAAATGGTGCGGGTATCTGGAATGATCCGATAGTTACTCAGGTGGAGTCTTTCATTGTATTTTTCAAAGCCGAAAACTACCATCAGGATTACTATGCAAACAATACAAAGCAACCTTACTGCCAAATGGTAATAAATCCTAAAATTGAAAAATTCGAAAGAATTTTTAAGGAATACATCAAAAAGTAAATTTAACGCTACAGGTTATAAACAATTGCAGTTAAGGCAAGGCACTACATTATGGTTACAAAACAATACTAGAACTTTCGCAAATTAAACCTAAACTGCTAAATTGCATCAAAATGTTTGATGTTTGTAAATCCATTAACCTATAATAAATTCTATGAGACGAATAAGTTTATTAATTCTTGCAACCATGGTATCAGCAGGACTTGCTAATTCCCAGGAACCGAAAAGGCCAAACCCTTTCCTTTCGGAATATACAACTCCGTTTAAGGTTCCTCCTTTCGATTTAATCGACTACGAGCACTATATACCTGCATTCAAGCAAGGTATTGAAGAACAAAAAAAGGAAATTGAGGCAATTGTTAATAATGACAAACCTGCAAATTTCGAGAACACAATCCTAGCATTCGATAAATCAGGGAACTTGCTCACTAAAGTTAGCACCGTGTTCTACTCTTTAAACGGAGCAAACACAACCCCCGAACTGCAAAAAATTGCCAGAGAAATCTCCCCGCTGGTAACCGAGCATCGCGACAATATTAGCCTCAACGAAAAACTTTTCCAACGTATTAAAGCAGTTTACCTGAATAGGGATAATGCAAACCTTACCGCATTACAAAAACGAACAGTAGAGAAATACTACAACGATTTTGTTCGCAATGGAGCAGATTTGAACGATGCCGACAAGGCAAAACTTCGTGACATCAATCAAAAGTTATCGAAACTAGGTTTAAAGTTTGGCGAAAATCTACTTGATGAAACCAACAAAAACTTCAAACTTGTTATTGATAACGAAACCGACTTGGATGGCTTATCAAAAGGGATGATTGATGCAGCAGCTGCCGATGCAAAACAATTTGGGTTAGACGGAAAATGGGTATTCACCCTCCAAAAACCCAGCATGATTCCATTCCTACAATACTCAACAAAACGCGATTTAAGAGAGAAACTCTACACTGGCTACCTAATGCGCGGAAATAATAATAACGAATTCGACAATAAAGAAATCATTCTTGATATTGCCAACCTTCGTGCCGAGAGGGCAAAACTGCTTGGTTACAAAAGTTACGCGGATTATACCATCAGCAATAATATGGCCAAAACGCCCGAGGCTGTTTATGATTTCTTGAATAAGGTTCTAGAGCCCGCCATGGTTGCCGCAAAACGCGATCGCGATGAAATGCAGCAAATAATTGACAAAGAAGGTGGAAACTTTAAACTTGCCCCATGGGATTGGTGGTATTACGCCGAGAAACTCAAAAAGGAAAAATATAACCTTGATGAATCGGAGTTGAAACCATACCTTGCATTAGACAATGTTCGCAATGGAATGTTCTACGTTGCCAACAAGTTATATGGTATAACATTTACCAAACGTACCGATCTTCCTGTTTATCATCCTGAGGTGGAAACTTTTGAGGTTAAAGAAAACAACGGTAAATTTATTGGATTACTTTATCTCGATTACTATCCAAGACTTGGCAAACGAGTAGGTGCATGGTGCGGCCGATTCCGTCAACAATCCTATGAAAATGGAAAGAAAATTGAGCCAATTGTAAATATTGTAACAAACTTTACCCGTCCAACTAGCGATGCTCCTGCCTTACTCACATGGGACGAAACTACCACTCTCTTCCACGAATTTGGGCATGCCCTACATGGATTATTCACCGATGGAGAATACGACAGAATAGCTGGTAGCCTTGCCCGCGATATGGTTGAGCTACCATCGCAGGTTATGGAAAACTGGGCAGGCGAACCCGAAGTATTAAAAGTTTACGCTAAGCATTACAAAACTGGAGAACCCATGCCCGCTGATTTGATTAGTCGTCTACAAAATAGTATGACATTTAATCAGGGATTCGAAACCGTTGAATACATTGCAGCATCGATCCTCGACTTGGATTGGCACAGCTTCAGCGAACCTCAAAAAGTTGATGTTCTTGAATTTGAGAAAAACTCGATGAAGAAGATTAACCTGATGGACGAGATTTACCCCCGCTACCGCTCAACCTACTTTAACCACATCATTGGAGGATACGCTGCAGGCTACTATGTTTACCTTTGGGCTGCAGTGCTCGATACCGATGCATTCAACGCATTTGTAGAAACAGGCGATTTGTACAACCAAGAAATAGCCAAAAAGTTCCGTAAGTTTATTCTCACCGAAGGTGGCAATGACGAGGGAATGATTCAGTACAACAAGTTTAGAGGAAAAGAACCTTCAGTGGAGCCACTACTCAAGAAACGAGGGTTGAAATAGTTTCAACATACTATAAACTCAACAAGGGCTGTAGGTATTACTCTACAGCCTTTTTTTGTTTGTATTGATAAAATATTGATGCGATTTCCTAACTTTATCCGTTAATTTTAAACCTTAAACCAGCTTTACCATGAGACATTTTAATTATCTTTTGCTAGCAGTTCTAGTCCTTGCAATAGCATCGTGTAATCGTCCCATTCGCTATGATTTAATTGTTGAGAATGCTTCTATTTTCGATACCCAAACGGGCGAAGTTTCAAATGGTAAAACGATTCTGGTTAATGATGGTATCATTGTTGGAATTATAAATTCCAATGAGCCAGTTAGAACAAAAAAGGTAGTTGACGCCGATGGAAGACTTGTAATTCCGGGGTTAATTGATACTCACGCTAGTTTCGAAAAATCGATATACAGCACCCATAAAAACGCCAACAATCACCCAAAAACTCTAACAACATTTTATAGAAACCTTTACTCACGCAACTACTTGCCTTATGGGGTAACAATGGCTCTAGATATGGGAACAGATTCCCTATGGATCAGCCAAATTATTAACTGGAAACCAAATCCTAAGTTTGCCGATTTACTTGTATCACTCAATACTAGTCAGTTATCAAAACTAAAACCAGACGATTTTACTTCCAAGGTTCAGTCTGTAATCGATACTCCTATTCAATATATCTACATTGATAATTGCTTAGAGCCCCAAAAGGAGAAATTATTAAAACAAAAAGCAGAACAAAAAAATATTATAGTTTTCGAAAAAACAGATTGCCAGCTTTGTTCTCTAGAAGAATCTAAAAACATAGAGTACATTATCAGTCCTATTCTTTACATTTTCAACAAGTGTGGAGATAAAACTGTTGTTGCAAAACAGATTGAAAATGTTTACGGAAAACAAACAAAATTACCGCCATCAATATATGCACTGGAAGTGTTTAAGTATATTGTTGAGAATAACCCGGCATTGCTCGACACCATCGTATCTTCAATAAACACCCATTCTGGATCAATTTCCACAAACCTTCATTCAATGGCTGGATACTGTGACCTTACACATTTTAAGAGTGAAATAGACCGAAATAAAATAGACTTGCCCAACGAACTAAAGCATAGAATAGAGTACAACTTTAACCATTTACTCAGTTTCGTAAAAAAACTACATGATTCAGGTATTTCATTGAGGATTGGTACAAATAGTGACAATGGGGGATTGGCTTTCGTTTCCGAGCAAATGCTCCTAGCCGATGCCGGTATTTCAGCATCGGAAATCATTAAAATATCGACCATAAATGCGGCTAAAACGTTGGGTATAGAAAAACTTTATGGAAGCATCGAAATAGGCAAAAAAGCCGATTTGATTATATACGACCAAAATCCACTAGAAGATCCTAAAAACTTTGCAAGTACCCGAAGGGTAATTAAAAGCGGTAAACTGTTCAAAAGGAATATGGCTAAAATCGATATTGACGAGTAACCTTTTTAACAACTTTCAAAAAGTGAGGTTATTAGTCAACACTAATAACCTTTTTTATTGCTAATAGCTATTAATTCAATATAGTTTAAATAAGACTTAAGAAAATATCATTGGTTGTCAATTGTATAATAATATTTTATACAAATAAAACAACACACGTATCACTCCTAATAAAGGTTAAAACAAACGAGCCGTTTCTTACTTTTTTGCCATATTTTATTATATTGTTAGCGATAGATGTTTTTTAATTAAAAGTAAATATGATGGAAGATTTCCTTTACAAATCAAGAAGTTATAAAAATATTGAACTTTGGAAAGATGTAACCGAAACTCAGTGGAACGACCCTAATTGGCAATTGAAAAATTCAATTAGAACTGTGGATGAACTAAAAAGAGTAATCAAACTTTCGGTTTACCAAGAATTAGAAATTAGACTAGTTGTTGAAAAATTATCGGCAGAGGGTAAAGATCCGCTCAGAATAACACCTTACTACGCATCGTTAATGGAAGAAGATCCATTTCATCCCAATATGCTACCTGGCGAAAAGGTAGAAAAGCGTCTTGATCCAATATTTTGGCAAAGCGTCCCGACCCCTGCAAATCTACTCTTCCCTAATACTGGATTAGAAGCCGCCATGTGCGAAGGCTCCAGAAGTTACGGCGCAGCATACCAACGTTACCCCAACAGAGTTGCACTATTTGTTGCACAGAATACCAGCTGCGCATCGTACTGCGTGCATTGCCAAAGGGCAAAATCGCTCGATGCCTCAACCGATGTTAATACCGAGGATATTGAAAAGGGACTATTTTACATCAACTTCAACAAAAATATCGATGAAGTACTTGTAACTGGTGGCGATGCCCTAAGAATTAGCACAAAACGCTTACAGTATATCCTTGAGGAACTTGGCAAAATTGAGCACTTACGGGCTATCAGAATTGCAACACGGGTTCCCGTGGTTCTTCCCATGGCTATAACCAATGAACTTCTGGAACTTATAAACAACTCTGTGAATAGATATAATAAAGGCAGTGAAAAATACGTGTACTTTATGACGCACGTAAACCATTACCACGAAATCACACCTGAATTTGCTGCTGCCATTAAAAAGATCCGCAAGCACGGATTTACCATTCGAAACCAAACCGTGCTACTAAATCATGTTAACGACTACTTTAAAACTTTAGCAGAAACATTCCGACGAATGCTTTGGGTTGGTGTACACCCATACTACCTACTTCAATGCCATAAAGAAAGGGGAATTGTACATTTTATTGTACCAATTCAAGTCGGAAAAATTTATATGAAGCACCTGCAAGGGTGGCTTTCTGGGATTGTTCGTCCAAACTACGCCGCTAATATTGAGGGCGGTGGAGGAAAAGTTTTACTTATGCCTTCGGGGCATGATACTTTAAATACCACTATAAACATTGAAGATAAAATATCGGAAAGTTCTGCCACAGTCTATACATGGGACGATAAAAAAATATTTGAATACGAGGCATTAGGTCGTGCCTCGAGACAAGAATATCGACATGCAGTTGAAATTATGGATAAGTTTATTGGCCGTTCTGGTGTTTTCCTTCCAAAAGTTATCATTGTCGACAAAAAAGGAAATCACATTGAAACTACTAATAGGACAAAACTTCCTAGCTTTGAGAAAATGAAGAAAGCAAAACTTTTAAGCTACGAAGTCAATGAAAAAGGCATGCCGATTACAAACCCAGCAAAAATTTCGAAAAAATTAGATGATCTATTCAACAAAGAAAAGAATGCAGAAAAAGAAAAAGGGTTAAAAAACCTATAATCGTAATCGAATTTATACAAGAAACCATTCCTTAAGTGGTTATGTTGATAGGTATTAGATGCTATTTTAATATCTTTGTGCTCCATGAAAAATACCTATCAGCATAACCTTTCCCGATTATACATACTCAAGATATCGCATTGGTTTATGCTGATAATGCCAATTGTGGTTTTGTTCTACCAAAGCAACGGGCTCAGCATAAAGCAAGTATTCATTCTTCAGAGTATTTACTCACTATCAATTGTACTGCTAGAAATTCCTTCGGGATACTTTGCCGATGTTTTAGGAAGAAAAAACTCCTTAATTGCCGGTGCAATTCTAGGCTTTGCTGGTTACTCCATCTACTCAATTTCAGCAGGTTTTATAGGCTTTATGATTGCCGAAATCATTCTTGGCTTTGGTCAAAGTATGATTTCGGGCGCTGACTCGGCCCTACTATACGACTCGCTTCTTGACGATGGCAAACAGGACAACTACCTAAAACTTGAAGGTAGAATGACATCGATTGGGAACTTTGCCGAGGCCACTGCTGGAATTATTGGAGGACTACTTGCTGCATATAGCTTACGTTACCCCTACTACGGACAAACCCTAATTGCATTTATCGCCTTTCCTGCTGCGCTTACTTTAATAGAACCAAAAATCAACCAGAATAGGATTGATTTAAACTGGAAACAGATTATTGGAATTGTTCGCTACTCGTTAATCGAAAATGCTGAATTACGCTGGAATATAATATACTCGTCGGTTGTGGGGGCATCTACACTGACCATGGCTTGGTTTGTACAACCCTGGTTAATTAGAGCCGATGTTAAGGTGGAGTCGTTCGGAATTATTTGGACAGGACTGAACCTGATTGTTGGTGTTGCTGCAATGTACGCCTATAAAACAGAACTTAAATTTGGTCGAAAACAAGTAATTATCGCATTTAGTATCGCAATTGGGCTTGGGTTCATAATTGCAGGAATAATACCTCACCTGTGGGCTTTAACCTTTTTCGTTATTTTCTACATTGCTCGGGGAATTGCAACGCCAATACTAAAGGATGGAATTAATCGTATATCGCCCTCAAATATGAGAGCCACAATTCTCTCCGTTCGAAATTTCACCATACGAATTATCTTCTCAATTTGGGGACCTTTTTATGGTTGGCTTACCGATAAATGGAGCTTAATGCATGCATTGGTGATTGCTGGGATGATTTTTATTGTGTTGGCAAGCATATCTATAATAGCCTTAAGTAGAAAGAAAATTTGAAAAAACGGTTTAACTTGATAATTTTGCTGTAAACATAGAAAATTTCAATTATGGCAAAAGGTTCAAGTTTATTGAGATATTACCTCATAATTTATGCTATAAGAAACCTCAAAAAGACTAATTCAACTGAGATTATTTACTACCTAAGAGACCAAAGCGAGTATAGACAAATAGGCGAATTAAAAATCTCAAAACGTACATTAAGGAGAGACCTTTCCGATATTAAAAGTTTCTTTGGAATTGATATAGAGTATTCAAGAAAGGAAGGGCGATATATTGTTTCCAACTTCGAAGACCGAGAGACTTATATTGATGAGATAATGACTAATTTCGAAATTCTTAATTCAATAGAGGCACACCAAGGAAAGTACCCTGAATATATTATCCCCGAAAATAGAAAGCCAAGAGGGAACCAGTATTTTGTTTTAATTAGCAAGGCAATAAAAGAATGTAAAAGGGTAACGTTTAACTACAAAAAATACTATCCCGAGGTATCCGAAACAAGGACAGTTGAGCCCTATGCTTTAAAGCAAAGCCGAGAAAGGTGGTATATTTTAGGTTTTGAAAAAGAAGATTCTACTGAAAAATCATTCGGTTTGGATCGGATAGAGGATCTAAAAATTACAGAAGAGAGATTCGAAAAGAAGGAGGTTAACTGGAACGCCAAATACCACGATGTGTTTGCAATGTTTACCGATGGAGAAAAGGCCGAAGACGTTGTGCTATCCTTCGACCATAGGGACGGCAATTATATTGAGGCTATGCCAATACATCACAGCCAAAAACTTACCCGAGAACAGGATAGGACAATAGTAAAACTCCATATTCAGATAACTTTAGATCTGATTATGGAGCTTATGTCGCGTAGTTGGTCAATTGAAGTTATTGAACCACAAAGTTTACGGGAAAAATTGCATAATATTTATAAAGGGGCGATGGAGAGGAATAGTTGAAGTGCTAATTTTTTGCACGTTTTATACTATTTTGCTTACTCTCCATAATTTGTAACACAATAAATTTATTGATATAATTTAAATCGGTTATTAAATGATTGATTTCATTGACATTAAAGGAGTGTGAATTGATGAATTGGTTGCCTGCTGATACCAAATCGTTTCTAACTAAGAATTTTTTTCCATGAATTTTCTTTAATTCAACTGTTAATGATTCTAATGTATTAAGATTTTCTTTATGCTTAGTTAACAATTCCTTCATAGGTACTTCGTGGTCTATTACAACTTGTCTAAATGACTTAACATACATTGGAGTTGTATTTGAATTCGAAGCATATTTGGTATGTAAAATGTGATTTGAATTGTCCTTACAAACCAAATGAACTTCACCAATTTTATTAATCTTTAATGTCTCGATATCTTTAATATAAACAATGTCTTTGTTGGTAATAAACTTAATCTTATCTATCTGATTATCAATCCATAAATCAAACTCTTTGCGAGCTAAATTTTTGTAACAAATCTTTTTAATAAGACTTATTGGGAAAAATACATCTCCGTAAAATCGATCCTGTGTCAAAAGCCTAATTGTAAAATTAGTTTTTATTTCATCTCCTGTTATTAAAACTTCTTTTACATTTTCAAGAGGAAGTAATTCTTCATTTTGTAACTCTTCAATCTCTTCCTCTATTGTAACAAATTGATTCAATGATGATTTGGAATTCTGAATTAATTCACTTAAAAAATAGTGATACTTTCTTAATGCGCTTGATGAATCTCTAAGCTCTTTTATTGACATTTTGGGTTTCTCAGAACATTTTTCACTGTTAATTATAGTGTAGAAACCAGAAAATACATCATTCAATTCTTCAATATCCCCTGAGTCTATTAGGGCTTCAAATTGAGATTCTTCAAGTGTCATCAGTTTGTATTCTTCAAAAAAGGATGAAATATAACTTGAATAAGAACTACCCGAGGAAAATCCTTCGTTACTCATCCATTCAATAAATTGATCTCGTAAGTAAAATTTATTTTTTGCCATTTCAGTAATTTAATTTAGATTGAACTATTTTAATGTTATCATTTAGTCAAATTATAAATGCGGTTCTGAAAATCAGAGTTACTTTTTCAATACCACATTTGCTCCGAAATTCCGAATATTATCGATTCTAATTCCCGGGTAATGCTGCTTAACAAATGCCTCAATTACCTCATACCTATTGGCTCCGTTGAACTTTACAGCCATTTGTTCTTCCATAATTACAGTTTTATTTACTATTACTGGACCGTTTAACTGACCCGATCCCTTTACAGTTACTTCGTACATTCGTGCCATAATTTAAAAGTATTTAAAATTTCACAATAATTATATGGTTAACTTTATTTTATTATTATTCTTGTCATTCCTTTAGTGTGGAATTCTGTTTACTCCAATAAAAACATTCATGCCATAAACATCCAAATTGGTAAAGGAGAAATCCCACATAAAATCGTGACTACAAAGTTTGGGGATTGGCTCAATCAATGGACTTAATTGAATAACTGTTGGCTCTGGCTTTGAGTATGGAATATCGAAGTTTACTGCAATTACGCTTATGGCACCCTGCTTATGCGATTCTGTTATTTTGTTAATATCGGCTAGTAAACTTGTCAATGCCTTAGATATAAAATCATCGGGGCAATCCGTTTTGAATGAGAATGTGCGGTAATGAACTAAGTCGCCTGCACAGAAAAGTGTCCACAATGGATAGGGAGAGTCTTTATAATTGCTCATATGATTGGTTTTAAATGTTTTCAATTTTCGAATAGTTTCATATTTAAAACGCTGTGTTCACGTACGAAATTTTTCTTGTTTACCAATTCAGCTCTCCGAGTAATTGATAATCGGCTTGGTTTTTTAACCTCCGCGTAGGTCAGATAGCAAAACTTTCCATGTTCTGATACCGCTGCAACAACTGAGCTTTCTGTTAGTCCATTTGTAAAACCTATATGGTAAACACCTTTGTAGTAAAAGGAGATACAGACGTTTTGTGTGGAATTTTTTTTTGTCATAAGAATTAGTTTTAAGTAATGAGTGGGCGTTTTAAACCCATATCATATATTCCTTTATTTCTTCAAAATATAAGCTGTTGTAAGAAAAATTATTAACAATCTGATTTTATAAACTTATGTACAACTATAGCATATCAATAATTTTGAGTATCTCCTTGGATTGCTCTAGCGAATGCCTTATTGAGTGGTTGAGTAATCCTTTTCGATCACAGTAATGCTCAACAATCTGCTCCCTATTCTTAATGTTAGTATTATAGTATATCAAGTTCCAATTCCACAAATCCTTGAACACACAAATTAGCATATCATCAAAAGTGATGTAAGTATTAGAGGACAGAACCGTCCAATCAATTTGTTCCTTAAAAGTCATCAGAAATTCGGTAAATTCGCAATCCGTCAAACCAATTATCTCGGGGTGCAGTATTTGCGAAAACTTTGTCCAGTTTATACGATGCTTATACCACATCAAAAAATCGACACTCCACGGAAAAAAGAAATTTGAACTAAGAACATCCCAATTAATGCAGGCAGGAAAAGAGTTTACAATATACTGGTTTATAGAGTGACCTCCCGAAATTATAGCCCAATTGAGGCTGTTCTTATTATTGTGTAGTATACGAACAGCGGAATGTTCATCTATTTCCCATGAACTAAATCCTGAAATACGCTCCGAAACTGAACTCCAATTCCACCTCTTCGCAAAGGTGTTAATCAACTCCTCACCCCACGGTAACGAGTTATTTTCAGAGAGAATTTCCCAATTAAGATTGTGCTCGAACCGTTTAAGGAGATTTATATCCCAATCAATTTCAACCGATCGAGAGAACGCTTGCCAAAAAAGGGAATCGAAGGATGATTCTTTGCGCTCAACACTAACACCTGTTTTCATAGTTTATGCTTTGGTAATAGCACAAACATATATCAACATGCAGCCAAAATATGACCACGAACAAAAAATTTAAATGTATTCGGAAAATAATTCTAGCACTCTATAGTTAACCCATCGTAAGCAATGCAAACATTCTCTGGTAACTGAGCGCACACATCCTTATGCAAACCCATTTGATGGCTAATATGTGTAATAAATGCACGACGTGGACCAAGTTCCGAAATAAGTTTTAATGCCTCGGGCAATGAAAAGTGCGATAAATGTTTCTGCATTCTAAGGGCATTCACAACTAAATACTTCGATCCAACAATCTTTTCTTTCTCCTCCTCGGAAATAAAGTTAGCATCGGTGATGTAAGTTAAATCGCCAATGCGAAAACCGTAAATAGGCATTTTGTAATGGTAAGCCCTGATGGGAATTACTTTGATCCCCATAATTTCTAAAGGCTGACCATCAATCTCGTGCAAGCAAATCTCAGGAATACCGGGGTATTTATGTTCGGCAAATACATAGGAATATTCGGTACGAATTGCATCCAAAACTCTTGGTTCGCCCCAAATATCCATTGGATGCTTGTTTATCCAGTTGAATGCCCGAACATCATCCAATCCCGAGATATGATCACGATGCTCGTGGGTTACAAGAATTGCATTCAGGTTCTTAACCTTCGCCCTAAGCATTTGTAGGCGGAAATCGGGACCTGCATCTATAGCTATGGTTATCCCTTGATGCTCGATAAGCGCAGCAGTTCTTAAACGTTTATCGCGGTCATCGGTTGATTGACAAACAGGGCATGCGCATGCAATTACTGGCACACCCTGTGAAGTTCCGGTTCCTAGAAAAGTTAATTTCACCCTATTATCTTACTTTTAAGCGATAAATAAATCAAATACAACAAAACAACCACTGCCATTACTGCCGATGGTATTGCGGCCTCCTTCCCAAAAATTGAAATGGCCGTGAAAACAGAAAATCCAGAACTTTTTATGGCCACCAACATCGATTGGGTGATGACAACTTCACGGGGAATACCAATTTTTTCTGCCAATTTTGTATATACAAAGCCTAGTACAAAAGTAGCAGAAAGTAAAACCAATGTTACTTTAACAAGCAATAATGGATCAGAAAAAAACACATCGCTATTAAGCCCTACGGCAACAAATATTAGTACAGCAAAACCCCAATCTACAACCTTTCCCCGTATAGGTTCAACATACTTAAACAGTGGTTTCCAGAGTAGGAACCGCGAAACAACTAATGGGATAATGATTAGTTGAGCCATCATCACAAACAACTCCCACGAGCTAATTCCACCCGATGAGGCAAAGAGTTTTACAAACAATGGTGCAATAAATATTGAAGCTAAGAATGCCCCTACAACCCCTATTATCGCATAAATTACATCACCCTTCAAAATGTAGGAAAAAGGAATTATAGCAACACCTGGAGGAGCCGCGGCTATAACTACGAATCCATAAAATAGTTCAGGGGTTGGCATAAGCCACCATGCCAAAGGGAGTAAAACTATAGCAAATAAACCGTAGTTTAAAAGAATGCCCATCAGCAATGGCTTGTAAACAGCACTAAAATTACCCAAATGGCTCATCCGCATGCCAGTCATCGAAAATGTCATGGTAATTGCCAATGCTGGAAACGTAAAGCCTTTAAACAACGAAGCCTTTTCGCCAACAATAACACCCGCGAGAACTGCAAAAACGAGAATAGAATTTCTATTTAGAAGAATTTGCTTTATAATTCTGATCATTCCAATTACCTTAGTGCAAAATTTTAGTAAATATAGTTAGATTGATTGAATAAGCGTAAACCATGAACGGAAATCTATACTTAATTCCAACAACAATAGGCACTTTGGAAACCGATTGCGTTATTCCTTCCAGAGTGCTAGAAATTACAAAGAGTTTAAAATTCTTTGTGGTAGAGGAACTGAGAACATCGCGAAGATACTTGTCGAAAATAGGCGTAAACACCCCAATTGATAGTATTGAGTTTTATGAATTAAATGAGCACACAGCACCTGTTGAGGTCGACAAAATGCTCAGCCCAATGCTAAATGGCAATGATATGGGATTAATATCTGAGGCAGGGGTTCCTGCGGTTGCCGATCCCGGTTCATTGCTTGTTGCGGCAGCTCATCGAAAAGGAATTAAAGTTATTCCCCTTGTTGGACCTAATTCAATTCTGCTAACCCTAATGGCCAGTGGCTTGAATGGACAAAATTTTGCATTTGTGGGCTACCTACCAATAAAACCCGAAGAACGCAAGAAACGCATTAAACACCTCGAGCAACGCTCAAGAACAGAGAATCAAACCCAACTATTCATTGAGGCGCCATATAGAAACACCTCAATGTTTAAGGATTTGCTCCTAACGTGTTCCGATGAAACACTACTTACAATTGGCTGTGAACTTACTACTCCCGAAGAACTGATTCTGACAAAAAAAATAAAGGATTGGAAGAAATCTCCAATCCCCGATATTAATAAGAAAAATACTGTATTCGCCTTTCTTTGCTGAAAGATTCTATTTAGAACTCTTTATACTATCAAGTCTTACCGTATATAGTAAAGGCTGATAAGGATCAACAGTATCGTTTCCGTTCTTACCATAGCACAATGGCGATGGTGCCACAAATTTGAATGTACCGCCCTTAGACGTTAAGGTAAATCCTAAACGTAGAGCATCCGTTATATCCTCGCTAGTTAAATCTATTTCGGCATTTGGGGTACTAGACTCTTCCACGGAAGAACCGTCGGGGAAGGTGCATTTATACCAACCATAAACAGTTGACGTTTCCGAAGGATGTAGCGATGATGTATCGACTACACTTTGATAGTATAACCCGCTAGAATGTAGAGTATATCCCGATAAATCAATCTGGGACAATTTCTGAGCTTCGGTTTGAATTCCTTTTCCATTCAGGTAAACCACCTCAATGTCGTAAGCTAGCGAAGACCATGCTTCCAGTGGGCCAACTATTTGATCCTTAAAGCCCAAATAGGAAGGAAAGATTATAGTTGATTTTTGATTCAGACGAGTTAAGAGTAATCCTCTCTTAAGCCCTTCTATCAAATTTGTTTCTCCGGCAATTACTCTCAACGGTTCGAAAGTGCGAACGTTAACATCAAGATTGGCACTAACGGCAACCGATTCTATATTTGTATCGAAAACCAAAGGCGTTGATTCAGGAGTATAACCCGTGTACCAAAATTCTACCGTATCGCCATTATTCACCTCGTATCCATACGATGGCTGAATTGCAATATGGTACACTCCGTTTGATTTAGTATACTCCCACCCCTTTTTGGAAATATAACTCTCGATGTTCTCCTCCTCGTCATATCGCATATCATCCTCCAACGAATTGTCGCAACCTGAAAACAATAAAACAATCAGAATAAAAGAAAAATAAATCGAACTTAAACGTATCATTCCTTAACCCCTTTTTTAACTTCAACAACTTCCAACTCAAAAACAACCGATGTGAATGCAGGAATTATTCCACTCGAATTGCCCTGCTCCCCAAATGCAAGGTGCGATGGTACAATCAGCATGCTTTTTTCACCCTCATGCATCTTACCCACAGCCTCCTCAATTCCAGGAATAACCTGCCATTTTTGTCCGTAAACAAATTGGAATGGCTCATTCCGTTTATGGGTAGAATCGAATATTTTACCGTTAAAGAATCGGCCTTCGTAATGTATTGTAACAGTATCGCCAACCTCAACTGGCGTTCTCGCAGTTTGAATTTGAGGCACCACATACAATCCTGATTCAGTTGGTTGAATCGATAACTTTTGCCCCTCAAGATATTGCTTAATAATCACCTTTTCGTAATCGCCAAAATCATCAATCCAAGAGGTAAAGGCTTCCATCTCGCGCTTAAAATTCTCTGCAGATTTAACATCAAGCATCCGAACATCAACCCTCATATAATCATCAGGGTTGAAAAATTTTGGAAGCTCTGTTTCCAGGGTTTGCGCAAAAAATGGCTGTGCTTTAATGTAAAATGCCGCGCTATCGCCCTGCGACAACATCAAAAAACACTCATCTATAGAACCCTCATACTTAGGTTCCGATAATTGAAATTGTCGAAATCCCTGAAAAAACACAGAGTCCTTTACTGTTTTATAGGTGATATTTATGGTAACATAGTCGGTAGGTATAGCTGGTGCGGCACCATCTCCTAAACTAATCAGCATGTAATGAATTCCAGTTTTGGTAACTGAAAAACCATCGAACAACTTAGAGCGATTGGAACAAGCCAAAAGTGCCAAAAGCAACGTTGTTACTACTAAACGCGATGTTAATCTCATTTAACTATTTTTTTACAGGCGTAAAGTTAACCAAAGTATTCAATTTAAGGATTCACATTCAATAATTCTATGTCATATATTATTATTGATCGAGCAGGAATTCTTTTAGCATCGCCAATTAAGCCGTGCGCTAAATATGGCGGCATAATAAATTTGGCCTTTTGGCCTTGCCGCATCATCAGTATGCCCTCCTCTAAACCAGACTCAACACCGCCATGCCCCACAACAAAAGTTCCCAGCGAATCGGGTTTCGAAGCATAGCAGAGGGTTCCATCCAGCAAGGTTACTTTAAAACTATACTCAACCAAATTTCCCTGCTTCACCGATTCTCCAGTAGGGTTTCCCCACACAAGGTAAAAAAGCCCAGTAGGGCTCTCTTTCATCCCATCCAGTTTATTGCGCTTAATGTAACCCTCGATCAAATCCCGATCCTCCTGCACTAAGACCCTATTAATTCGTTCCAACGCCTCTTTAGCTTGGGCATTATTCGGTGTTACATTGGAGTGTTCCTTCTTAGACTGACAGGAACACAAACAAACTACAATAACAATTATAATTGATGCAAATCTCATTTTAAATTTATTTTGATAAGTTCAACTCCATTGAATGCAACTTAAGAAGTTCCTCAAACTGCAGAATTGCCTCATTCATAGGCATAAAGGCCTTTCCTCCGGCTGCATTCGTATGACCTCCTCCATTGTAGTATTTTTTCGAAAACTCGTTAACAGGAAATGCTCCCCTTGAACGTAGCGAAACCTTGATGAAACCATCATTCTCCATAAACAGGACTGAAAAAACAATGCCCTTAACTGAAAGTGGATAGTTAACAAAACCCTCGGTATCGCCATTCTGATGTGAAAACCGATTAAGTTCCTCCCTGCTCAACCAAATGTAGGCAGCACGATGCTCCGGAAAAACTTTCATTTTCTCGGCTAAACAGTAACCCAAGAGTTTCATCCTGTTCGACGAGAAATTGTTATAAACAAGCCCTTGAACTGTATCAACCTTAACGCCCTTATTCACTAACTCCCCGGCAATTTCAAAAGTGCGCTTACGCGAACAGGCATAGCTGAACGAACCGGTATCGGTCATTATACCAACATATAAACATTCCGCAGCATCCTTGTTTATAGGTTCATTGCCATATAATTTTTCAACCACTTCATAAACCAACTCTGCAGTAGAACTTACCTCGGTGAATGAAAAGGAATAATCAAAAAAACTCTCGGGGTCGGGATGGTGATCTATCAAAACCTTTTTTGCAGTAGATTCAGCAAGTAGTTTCTCCATAGTTTCGGTTCTTCGGAAACCATTGAAATCGAGGCAAAAAATTAAATCAGCACTAGAAATAATATCAGCCACCATCTCCTTTTGCTGAGAATACCGAATAACAGCACTCTGACCGGGTAACCACGAAAGAAAATCTGGAAATCCATTAGGCGTAACTGCTATGGAATCGATTCCGACAGCCTTAAGTGCATGGTAAAACCCCAACACCGAGCCAATGGCATCGCCATCGGGGTTATGGTGAGTAGTTATAACTATTCGTTTCGAATTACTGATTAATTCCTTTACTTTTTCAAGTAACTGTATATCAAAATCTAAATTCATTGATATTATTTAAATTTAATTGATACAAAGATAGCCTTTGCCATGATGAATAAATTGTCTAATTTAGAAAAAATTTGGACTATGAATACACGATTCACATTCTGCATGATTAAGCCCGATTCTTTCAAAAAGGATTGTGTAAGCGATATTTTGTTAGAACTTCTTAAAGCAGGGTTTAAAGTACGAGGAATTAAAATCACGATGCTAACTAAAGGTAAGGCTGAACAGTTTTACGACATCCATCATGGGAAAGAGTTTTTTGATAGGCTAACAACCTTTATAAGTTCAGGTCCTGTAATGGCAATGGTGATGGAAAGAGCCAATGCCGTTGAAACGCTCCGCGAGGTGATAGGAAAAACCGATCCTGCTCAAGCAGCCGATGGAACCATCCGGAAACTTTATGGAACTAACACAACGTTCAATGCAATTCATGCATCGGACAGCTACGAGAATGCCGAACGGGAATGGAGTTTCTTCTTCTCGAAAAGAGAAATCTACTAAAAAACAATTTTATTTAGGCATGATTTATGATTAAAGCAACGTAAATTTGTGTACTCAATAAAATATCAACTACCATGAAAAAGATAACTTTAGCAATTTTAACCTTTGTGCTTCTGGCATTCTCTGCCAGTGCCCAAAACACAAACGTTTACAAAGGAACCGTTAACTACGACGGGAAAGATTACTACTACGAAACCACCTGTGCTGGCATAAAGCCAATGGCAACAACCACCATCGAAACTTATGGTCTAGTTATTTACAAGGTTAAGAAAAACTCAAAGAAACCTTTCATTAAGACCCATTGCACCGCTTTAGAGGTACGGCGGAATGACAGTTCTGTCAAGGAAAATTTAGATAAGATTAAATTCTCGACATTGGTAAACGATAGACTATCGCCAGAGATTGAGGGAACGAGAAAGAAAGTAACTCTCGATTTTCAACTAGACAACTTTATGCTAATACCACAGTATAACCCAGAAGCACGAAGAGGTTGCGCAAATTTTGACGACGCAATAAAGAATGTTGTTTACTTTATTCTGAAAGAACTAGATTAATATCATCGGAAATCAATATCCTTTACAACAGGGGTATTAAAGTAGCAGTTAATCCTATCGATTAACTGCTTTTTTTTCATCATCAGTTCGTAACGCAAGGCTGCGGATTTGAAGTATATTGTTAGTTTACCATCCTTGAATTTAACATCGGTAGTGTACTTGGCTGTTTCCGTACCAATAATCTTTTCCCAGTCGTTAATGAGCGTTGCTTCATTTATCTTATCCTCCCACTTCATGGTAGCAATAAATGCCTTAATTGCATCGCCCAGGGATTTTGTATTATGGTTGCTCATTGTATATCCACTGATTTTTAATTAAACGTTACAAATAAATCTCAATCTACCTCTCCAACAGTAAATTTACCTCAGCCAAATCGACATGAAATAAACGGTAACCCGAATTAATTCTTGCTAAAATCTCATCGATTCTATTCTTGTTTGTATCGGTGATAAATATTTGCCCAAAACCATCGAGAGCTACAAGCCTCACCAGCTGCTCTACCCGTTTAAAATCCAACTTATCAAAAATATCATCGAGTAAGAGTATGGGTTTTATTTCCGATACTCTCGACAGAAAATCAAACTGAGCCAACTTTAAGGCTATTAAGTAAGTTTTCTGCTGTCCCTGCGATCCCTCACGTCGAATTGGGTAACCATCAATGTTTAGCACAATATCATCCCGATGAACTCCAGAAGATGTGTACTGCAAAGCCCTATCCTTTTCGATATTGGCTTTCAGCAATTCCTGCAAATCATTGCTATTTAAATGGGATCGATAACTCAACGACACGACCTCAGCACCACCCGAAACCCTTGAATAATATTCCTGAAATATAGGAATTAACTGACCTATAAACGCCTGTCGTTTTGCATGAATTATCTTTCCGTACTGCACCAGCTGCTCGTCAATTGCCTCCAGAATATCGTAGCTGAAATCCATCCCACGATAATTTTTCAGGAAACTATTACGCTGCGCCAAAACACGATTATAACGCATAACTTCATCTAAATAGATTTTATCGAACTGGGAAATTACGCTATTCATATACTTGCGGCGCTCCTCGCCCGACTCTTCAATCAAAGCCGAATCGGCTGGTGACACCATAACCACAGGCAAAAGCCCAATGTGATCGGCCAAGCGTTCGTAGTCCTTTCCGTTGCGACGGAAAACCTTTCCCTCCGATTGCTTAAACCCACAGTAGATATTCTCATCGGACAAGTTTCGCTCATACTTCCCTTGGATCACAAAAAAACTCTCGCCATGATTTACCACCTGATTATCGTTAGGATTGAACGCACTCTTACACATCGATAGGTAGTAAATTGCATCGAGCAGGTTGGTTTTACCCTGACCATTATCGCCAACAAAACAGTTAATCTTGGAATCGAAATCCAATTCCAACTGCTTAAAGGACTTGAAATTTATAACCGATATTTTTTTTAAATACATCAACCAATATCCAATTCTAGTTCAAAATAAAACACTGAGCAAAGGTAATTTTTTAAGGTCGAATTTACTAATAGTGGAACCAAAGACAGATTATTTACTCGACAAACCGGGCCATACAACCACCAACATGCTCAAATTGTTAGCAAATTCTTTCAATAAAATTTCCAGATATTCGAAAAACCATTACTTTTGCGACTGCTTTGATTATAAACACAAAAAATTATTATATGGCAAAAGATAAGAAACAAGCACAGCCAGACACAGTTGAGTCACTGGATAATGCGTTAACAAAATCGGAACAATTCATTGAACAAAACCAAAAGAGTTTAACAATAATAATTGTAGCAATTCTTGTAATTGTTAGTATTTACTTTGGTTACAAGCGTTTTTACCTTGCTCCAATGGAAAAAGAAGCACAATCACAAATTTTTGTTGCGCAATTCAACTTTGAGAAAGATTCCTTTAAGCTTGCTCTTAATGGAAACGATAACAACTTAGGCTTTATTCAAGTTGCCGACAAGTATAGCATGACCAAAACAGGAAATCTTGCATACTACTACGCCGGCATATGCTATCGCCAGCTTGGTGAATACCAAAAAGCCATTGAATGCCTAAAAAAATTCGATGCCGGTGATTTACTTGTAACTCCTGTGGCTTACGGCGCTATTGGTGATTGCTATGTTGAATTGAGCCAACTTAAGGAAGGCGCTAAATACTACGAAAAGGCTGCAAACTATAGCGAGGATGAATTTACCACTCCTATTTTCCTTAAAAAAGCAGGTATGGTTTACGAAGAGTTAAAGCAAAACGACAAGGCTCTTAAGCTATACAACCAAATTAAAGATAGTTATCCGAAGAGTGCAGAGGCAAGAGATATCGAAAAGGATATTGCCCGCATCAACACAATTCTAGGTAAATAATCTATTTAGATAAAAACATAAGGGTGTCAGTCTTTTGACACCCTTTTTTATTGGAATCAATTAATTTGTACCTTTAAGGTCATAAATTTGAAATAAAACAACTGCTATGGCAACTAAAAACAAGAACCTATCGGCCTATAACCCAAAGGAAATCCCTTCGGCAAAGAAAATGAAGTTTGGTATTGTGGTATCGGACTGGAACGATGTGGTTACCCACGCACTGCTTGATGGTGCTTATAAAACCCTTATAGAACATGGCGCCAAGGAAGAGAATATCCTTGTTAAGCATGTTCCTGGGACGTTTGAGTTAACCCTTGGTGCTCAATTCTTGGCCGAATACGCCGATTTGGACGGGGTGATTTGTCTAGGCTGCGTTATTCAGGGCGAAACCCGTCATTTCGATTTTATTTGCCAAAGCGTAACCCATGGTATTACTGAACTTAACATGAACTACAATATACCTTTCATTTATGGTGTGTTAACCACCAATGATATGGAACAAGCACAAGAACGTGCGGGCGGTAAGCATGGCAATAAAGGAGTAGAAGCAGCCATAACTGCAATTAAAATGGCAGAACTTCAAAAAGAAATGGAAGAAATGGAAGAATAACATTATACGTTTTCTTCCACATCCTCACTAATTTAGGCTAAATGCTCTAAAAATTCTTGCAAAAAAGTAATCGTGCATCTTGCAAGAAATGGTAATTGTTATACTTTTGCAAGCCGATTTTAAGAGGTAAGCGTTCATTGATTCCTTTTAGTCTTCAATGCCGATGTAGCTCAGTTGGCCAGAGCAGCTGATTTGTAATCAGCTGGTCGGGGGTTCGAATCCCTCCATCGGCTCGAAGAATTAAAAATGTTGGGGAGATACCAAAGCGGCCAACTGGGGCAGACTGTAAATCTGCTGGCGTATGCCTTCGTAGGTTCGAATCCTGCTCTCCCCACCAACTAAGCCAATGTAGCTCAGGGGTAGAGCACTTCCTTGGTAAGGAAGGGGTCGCGAGTTCAATTCTCGCCATCGGCTCAATTTATTTTGATTTTTTCTTTCTAAAGGCTCTATTCCAAAGTTACAATCTATCATCCGCCTTCATCACCCTATAGACAGGAACAGAATAGAAATACGATCCCCATTGCGGAACAAGGTACTTATCAAAGTAGTTCCAGTAAAGCAAACCATCATCGGATTGAGGTTCCAAAAGATATGCTGCCAAACGGCCTAAAGGCTGCGATGTTTTAACAACTATTGCACCCTTATTGAACTTGACCGTGGTACTAACATACTTTCCAAATACATTGTTGGTATAATGACCTTGGTTTAGCCTTGTAATAGGTTTAAGGGAATCGATGTTGAATTGCTCAACCTCCAACGTTATTGAATCCCTCAAGAACTCAACCTTTACGCCTTGAGTTTTTAGAACTCGATTCACATCGGGATCGTTGATTGTAAGAATATATGCATAAGGATAAGCAATACTTTGGGTTGGAACATAATCGGCAATATAGGGAACGGTTACGGTTCGTTTCCTCTCGGTTTTACGGAATCGCTCACGACCATTCTCATCGGTATAAGGCTCGGCCTCGTAGGTTAGAATGGTAACTTTCTCGGGAGTTGGAACACCTGTGTACTTAACTGCAAATGAATCTACAGATGAAGTTCCAATTCGCAAAGTTTTTGCATCGACATCAGCGGTTAATCGTTTCAATTCATCCTTGTTTGCAGAGGAATAGTCAACTAACGACGATATCAAGTTATAACAACCCAAAACCCTTGACTTATAATCGGCGTAAACGTAATTCTCGTTAAGAATACTGAATCTGTTTCGTAATCCAACATAGTTGGAAAAGTACCGTGGTTCCGATGCATACGAAATCCAACCCTGCTCGTAGTTCTTTTGGTCGATAAACTCACCATAAAAGCAATTTAAGGTGCTGTACTTGTTCCGCAGAATTGATGATACTTCGGGCATCATCCTATCGCGCATAAAGTTTATCAAGGTTCTATCGCCGTTGGGATTCATCATCCAGGTGAACGTAACTGGCTCCTGATGGTACGATCCATTAGTTGTGTGGCAATCCATAATGACCGTTGGATCCCAGCGGTTAAGGACATTCTCTATGACTCCCTGCATTTCTTTGGATTCCAATTTCATGGCATCGCGGTTTAGGTCGAGCATTAGCGCATTATACCTCACCCCCACTTCGCTTGGCCCATTCTGATTCGTGCGGTTCTTATTGCTCATTCTATCGTTCCCATCGGCATTTAAATTTGGGCAAACAAGCAGCACAACGTTTTTGAATACTTCGTTATCCTTTTTTACAATTAAATCGCGAACAAACATTAACGATGCCTCTTTACCCTCAACCTCGCCAGAGTGAATGTTTGCCTGAATGTAAACAACTACCCGATTACCTATATCTTCGGGGTTATGAGGAAGAGGATTGCCAACAACCAGTAAAGGAATATCGCGCCCCTCTAGTGTGGTTGCAATTTTCTCAACTTTAATATACTTTGAACTCTTTAACTCATCTATAAATTTAAGTACATCGGAATGAGTAGATGTAACAGTATAGTTTGAACGTTCAGCAACAGCAAGTGGCATATTTTGCGACAAAGCAAACATTGGCAAGGCAATTGCCAATATCATTAAACGTAGCGTTTTCATCCGTACAAAATAATTTTACAATTAATACTTATCTCTTTTAAAGCTTGTTAACTGCAAGAAGTTCCCATACACTGTCCATAGTGTTTTCGCAATCTCCTTCACTTGGCAATCTCACCTCTAATCAATTAAGGGTAAAATTGGACAATAAAAACATACCAGAGCTTAACTCCTCTAATCAATAACTCAAAATCAAATTTAGATAAAGGTAACGAGGATATTGCTACTCTCAAAATTTTAACTAAATTGCTTTAGCATTGTTGTAAACCTAAAAAATAAGATCAATTCTTAAATTATAAAACTAATAAATTAAAAATACTTGGAGGTAAAACTATGGGATCAATTCACAACCTAAAAATTGGAGTAAGGCTAGCATTAGTTTTCGCCTTAATTATCCTTGTGACAGGATTCGGTTTTCTTTACACATCGCTTAAAACGCGAAGTATAAAAAACGAACTGGATAAAATATACAAGATTAACTTGTTAAGCATGGAATATCTCATTGAGGCCGATAGAGATGCATACCAATCGAGTATTGCCATAAGCCAAATTTTAGCAAATACGGAGGCTAATAACTCCGAACTATTGAAAGCCGTAGATGAGAATATAGCGCAAGTAGAGCAGCGCTATTCGAAATTCGAGACAATTTCGGATGTTGTTAATTTGGCAACCAACAGAAATGTCAACCAGCAATTCCACGATAACCACGACAAAATAAAAAGCCTAACAAGTAAAATCACCCAGCATATCAACCAAAAAGAATACCAACTTGCCAAAGATATATACTTTGGGGAATACGCAATTGCATTCCAAGCCATGCGAGATGCCATGGATCAATTCACCGGAATAAGCCTCGATAATGCTGAAAAATCATACAACGAGAGCATATCGGCCAGTGCCAAAATACTCGCCAATTCTATCATAATCACAATTCTAATAATTCTGTTCATCATTTTCTCCGGAATTGTTATTACCAATAGCATAACCAAACCCGTTGAATTTGCTGTACAGTTCCTCGATAGGATTGCCAATGGTGATCTTACCGTAGAGGTGAAGAAAGAGCACAGCAACCGCAAGGATGAAGTGGGTAACCTGCTAAATAGCATGTCAGGAATGGTTATCCGGCTAAACGAATTAATCACTAAAATAAAAGCAAATGCTTCAATTATTATTAATGCAAGCCAAGAGTTGAGCAGTTCTTCACAGCAACTATCCGAGGGCGCAAATGAGCAGGCCTCGTCGGTAGAAGAAGTTTCATCCACTATGGAAGAGATCACCTCCAATATCCAGCAGAATACCCAAAATGCTGTAGAAACCCAGAAGATTGCCAACATATCATCGTCGGGCATAAGCGAAGTTAATTTTGCATCACAGGAAAATTTAAAATCAATTAAAATGATATCCGATAAGATATCAATAATTAACGACATAGCCTTCCAAACAAACATATTGGCATTGAATGCAGCCGTTGAAGCCGCAAGAGCGGGAGAGCACGGAAAAGGGTTTGCCGTTGTAGCCTCCGAGGTAAGAAAACTTGCCGAGCATAGCAAAATTGCCGCCGATGAGATTATAAACCTTCTGTCGGTGGGTGTTAAAACAACACAAGACATGGTTTCCAAGATGGATAGCATTACCCCCGAGATTGCCAAAACATCGAGTTTGGTTCAAGAAATAGCTGCGGCCAGCCAGGAGCAAAGCAACGGATCTAATCAGGTTAACAATGCCATTCAGCAGCTGAATATTTTAACGCAGCAAAATGCTTCGGTATCGGAGGAACTCGCCGCTAACGCAAAACAACTCTCGGATCAGGCCGATTCTTTATTTGAAATGATTTCTGTTTTCAAAACATCCGAAGATAGCGGGAAAATGGCACACCATAAACCATCAAAATCGCCCCACACAAACAAGCCTCAAAATGTTGCAAAAACAACGATAGCAACTAGCCACGAACCCACAAAAAAATCATTTAAACTCGACCTATCCGATGATAAGCATATTGATGATAAAGACTTTGAAAAATTTTAATTAAAAGGGTATAACAAAAGAATCCTTAGCCAGAAAATTGCTAAGGATTTTTTCTTTGTCCTTTTTTATGATATTCTACAACCATCATTTAAACTATACGTACTGTAATAAATCTTACACTTAAACTCTAAACGCAAAAAGAATGAATAAATCTATTTCGCTGACATTAGCATTTACTCTTTTCAGTTTATTTATTTTTGGACAGAATACACCCGCCACAAAGGCCAACTACGAACTACCAGCACGATTCTCCCCAAAGAAAATGGAGAAGATGGTTTTTAGCACCTCGGTGCAAACCCATTGGTTAAAGAACAGCACCCGTTTCTGGTATAGTTACGAAACTACAAATGGCAAAACCTACTACATTGTCGATCCTCCGAAACGATCAAAGAATGTACTCTTCGACAATGTGAATATGGCGGCTCAGCTATCACGTTTAACCAAGGAGCCTTTCGATGCTCAGCATCTTCCCATTCAGAATATAAAATTCATCAAGAATGAAACTGTTATCCAATTTGAAGTTAAGAGCACCTTGGTTGACGAGGATAAGAAAGATGATGAAGAAAACGACATGAAGCAAAAAAAGGACAAGAAATCGAATGGTAAGCCCGATAAGAAAACATACTACTTTGAGTACGATTTGGGTTCCGGCAAGCTAGTCCTTTTGGAGGATTACAAAAAGCCTAAGGATAATCCTGAATGGGCTAATATATCACCCAACGGAGAAATGGTTGTATTCAGCAAAAAGTTCAACCTTTACTGGATGGATAAATCCAACTACGAAAAGGCTCTTAAGAACGAAGACGATTCAACCATTGTAGAGCATCAACTTACCAAGGATGGAGAAAAGGATTACAGCTATGGACATAGCGAAAAGGAGGAGGATAATGTGGTTGAAGTTAAAAATGCAGATAAACGTAAACCTGCTTGGATTACCTGGTCGCACGACTCAAAGTTCTTTGCCATGACCCGCTCCGATATGCGAAATGTAAAGGATTTATGGGTGGTAAAAACCTTATCGAGTCCACGTCCAACCCTCGAAACTTATAAATACCACATGCCAGGCGAAAAGGAGGCTCCTATTGATGAACTACTAATATTCGACTTGGCTAAAGATACAATTATCAAACCCGATGTTAGCGCATTTAAAGATCAGGATTTGATGATACTGAACGCTCCATTGAAATCAAGCGACAGGGATAACGACTATAATGCCACAAAATGGCTATCGAAATACAATGATAGGCTTTACTTCATACGCTCATCGCGCGATTTAAAACGTATTGATGTATGCTATGCCGATCCCACAACAGGAAAAGTTACTCCTGTTATTGAGGAACGACTAAACACCTACATCAATTTTGGAGGCATAACATTAACAAATAACGAGAAAGAACTCATACATTGGTCCGAGCGCGATGGCTGGGGTCATTTCTACCTTTACGATAACAATGGAAAACTAATCCGCCAAATTACATCAGGAGCATTCCACTGTGAAGATGTTGTTGGGGTTGACGAAACCACAAAAACACTATACTTTACAACTAACGGAAAAGAATCCGATGAGGATCCATACTACTACCATCTATATCGGGTTAACCTTGATGGAAGCGGATTTAAACTACTCAACAAGGGCAATTTCGATCATTCCATCAGTATGGATGATGCTTGTAAATACTTTGTAGACAACTACTCTAGGGTAAATACCACTCCAGAGACTAAACTAATTGATAACTATGGAGTTGATATAATGCCTTTGGAAAAAGCCGATTTAAGTTTACTTTTCCAAGCAGGCTACAAATTCCCCGAACCTTTCAAGGCAAAAGCAGCCGATGGAATTACCGATATTTACGGTGTAATCTACAAACCTTTCGATTTTGACTCCACAAGACAATATCCACTTATTGAGTATGTTTACCCAGGGCCTCAAACCGAAGCAGTAAATAAATCGTTCTCAACCCGCATGGATCGTATCGATAGATTGGCTCAATTTGGTTTTGTGGTAATTACACTGGGTAATAGAGGCGGACATCCGGCTCGTTCTAAATGGTACCACAACTATGGTTACGGCAATTTACGCAACTACGGTTTAGCCGATAAAAAGGCTGTTGCCGAACAACTGGCTTACCGGCATAACTATATAGATATAAACCGTGTAGGTATTCACGGACACTCGGGCGGTGGATTTATGACCGCTGCGGCACTCCTCACCTACCCCGATTTCTTCAAAGTTGGTGTTTCCAATGCCGGCAACCACGAAAATAATATCTACAACCGCTGGTGGAGCGAAACTCATCATGGAGTTAAAGAAATTGCTGACACAAGCGGAAATGTTAACTTTGAGTATGAAATTGAAAAGAACTCCGAAATTGCAAAAAATTTAAAAGGTCACTTGCTGCTAACCACTGGCGAAATTGATAACAACGTTCATCCGGGCAACACAATCCGTTTGGCGAATGCGCTTATTAGAGCCAATAAACGTTTTGATTTCTTCATGTTCCCCGGCCAGCGTCATGGATATGGCGATATGACAGAGTACTACTTCTGGCTCATGGGCGATTATTTCTGCAAACACCTTCTGGGCGATTACTCTCACGATATAGATGTTATACAAATGAACATTGACAACGAAAAAAGATAGTTTTGAATTTTACTATTTACTCAAGGGCTGCCAGAATAAACCGGGCAGCCCTTTGTTTATTTCAACATTGAATAAAATTTGATCTACACAAACATTTTTATCACAAAAAAATTAAATTTATAGCAAATACCTAGCTATGAAAAGTTTGAAATTATTTTTCGTTTGTATGGCACTTACTGCAAATTTACTTGCCCAGCAAAATGCTGACAGTTTATTACAAATAATAAAAAGTGATACTAACGATTCCATCAAGATTAAAGCACTTTTAGGTTTAGCCAATGAATATATCTACATAAATACGGATTCAGCCCTTTTATTTACAAACGATGCATCTCGTATTGCAACAAAGCAGAAGGATACAATTCTACTCATCAGAGTTGAAACAGTCTATGGATATATTTACAATACCAAGGGAGACTATTCTGCCGCCCGAAATCATTTTGAACATGTATTAAAGTACGCCATTGATAGAAAAGACTCAGGTTTAATAGGTTCATCCTACGGAAATATCGGTAATTCTTACCTATACGAAAAGAAAACTAGTTTAGCCATAGATCATTTTCTTAAAGCCCTCGATATATTTGAAAAGAAAAAAAACATAAAGGGCATCGCTACAGTATATGGTGTTTTAGGGAATCTCTACTTGTCATTAGACAAGTATGATATGGCATTGAACTACTACAAAAAAGGACTGGAACTTTTCGAAAAAATTGGATGGAAATCCTACGTAGCTACCTCTATGATGAACATTGGAATTATCTATAAAAACAAAAACGAGTACAATCAAGCCATCGATTATTTCAACAAAGCGCATAAAATTCATTTAGAATTAGGTAATTTTTATGAAGCAGCACAGTGCGTTGGCAATATGGGTGGTGTAGAGTTCTCGAGAGGTAACTATTACAAGTCCATTGAGTACCATAAAAAATCGTTAGAAGCATTAAACAAAGTAAACGTTCCAAGGGATATTGGAGTTAGCTTAATGAGCATTGGAGTATGCTACGATAGTTTAAAAAACTACCCAATGGCCAGCTATTACTATAAAAAATCGTTAGAAAAGATTGATTCGACCGATCATCCTAGCATGAAGTCAACCTTGGCATTCCAGATATATAAGGTCAGCAAAAAGGTTAATGATCTGGAGAATGCTTTAAAATACCATGAACTATTCATGGACTATAATGACACATTAATAAATCGTGAAAACAGGAAGAACCTCGACGATTTACTCACTAAATACGAAACAGCCCAAAAGGAAAAAGAAATTGAACTCCAAAAGGGAAAAATAAAACTTAGGAATATCCAGGTAATATCAATATCTGGACTTTTGGCGCTAATTGTAGTGCTGCTTTTTGTATTAACAGTAAACTACAGAAGAAAGAAACGAGACAATATAATTCTTGAGGAAAAGAATAAACTTATAAGCCAACAAAAAGAGGAAATTCTTACGCAGAATGAAATTCTGCAACAGCAAAAAGAAGAGATTGAGGCACAACGGGACGAAGTGGTAAACCAACGCGACCAAATTACCCTTCAAAACCATCTTATAACCGACAGCATTGAGTATGCAAAGCATATTCAGAATGCTGTTTTACCAAGCAAACAACTTCTGGGTGAGTATTTCTCTGATTCGTTCATTTTCTACCAACCCCGCAATATTGTCAGTGGCGATTTTTACTGGATAAAACGCTTTGAAAATAGCATGATACTTGCGTTGGCCGATTGTACCGGACATGGTGTTCCTGGTGCATTTATGAGCATGCTTGGGATGACCCTTTTGAATGATATCGTTGCAGAACAAGTGAATATCTCCACCAACTTAATCCTAGAAGAACTTAGAACTAGAGTAAAACATTCCTTAAAACAATCGGGCGATAGATTTGAAGCCAAAGACGGTATTGAAATTGCCATATGCAGTATCAATTTAGATAAAATGGTAATGGATTATTCCGGTGCAAATATTCCGCTTTACATAGCTCGAGATAATAATCTAATAGAACATCTTCCAACCCGAAATCCAATTGGCTATCACCCCAGGGAGGTTGCATTTGAAAAGCAAACTATCGCTATAAACAAAAATGATAAACTATACCTATACTCCGATGGATTTATGGATCAACTAGGAGGTGATGGCTATATAAAATTCAAAAAGAACAATTTGCATAATCTTTTACTTTCAAATTCCGCCCAGCCTATGGAAAAACAGGCTCAGCAACTAAACCATGTTCTTGAGCAATGGAAAGGGCTAAACGACCAAACGGATGATATATTGGTAATAGGAATAAAAATATAACACAAAAGGTTACTTCACCTTCTCCTTATACAAATACTTAAAGTGATTGAATAACCGCTGGAATACGGTTAATTCATCGGTCGATATTTCTGCGGTACCTTTAAGTTCGCGCTCCAAACTAAGCGCAGTACCATACGATGTAACCGCACCCTTTGGCAATGCTGCCAACGCCGGAAAACCATCATCGGTATAGCCCGATGAGATTGACTTAACAACGCCCTCAACCATTCCAAACTCGATATACGGATAACCATCGAGTTTGATATTCACACGCTGGCTAAGTTTAACCCGACCAGCACCCTCGAACGGTATAACCATTCGCGCCTGTACCTCTCCAATATTATCAGGAGTAATTGCAAACATCGACTCACCAGCCTTCACCTCCTGAACATTACTCCAAACCCCCATATAGGTTAACTTCCCCGATGCTGGGGCAACAAGCAGATACGATTTCTCCCAAGCAGCAAGCGTACTCCGTAACTGGTTGTACGCGTTAACTAAATCGTCGCCAACCTTTCGCTTTTGGCTCTCGTATTCGAGTTTAGTTTCGGCTATTGATTGCTTCAGCTGTTCTACCGATATTTTTGTATTCGAGATTGTTAGCCGAGCACTCTCCATTGATTGTTGCTTTGCAAGAAGCGTGGATTGCGATTTTTCGAAATCGGCCTGGGCAATAACCCTACCTACGAAAAGCACCGAATCGCGGTTGAACTGCTTAACCGATATGTCGTAATCGCGCAACGATAACTTTAACTGATTGCTCAAAAGTTTAAGGTGCTCGGTATACGTTTTTAGTTCGGCCTCCAGCGCCTCAATCTTCTGATTATGATACTTCTGTTTTTGGAATAGAACATAGGATGTAAGCGAATTTACAAATGCAGAGTAATTCGATTGCACATCGCCCAATATTAAGTTAGCATTTCCAAATCGTTCCAGATCAACGGCCTCGGATAAATCATTAATACTAAATCTCTCCAAAAGTTTACTCAGGTGAATAATATGCTCAAAATTTGCTGGATTCTCCATCACACCAAGCGTATCGCCTTTACGAGTAAGCGCACCATCTTCCACAAAGATAACTTGAGGTTTTCCGGCTACCCGCGCCACAATAACCGAAGGAGGATTCTCAGCAGTAATAACAACAGGTGCGGTAATAACCTCAGGATACTTAAAGAAAAAACAGCCCACAAATATTGCAGCAATTACAGCGAATATAACCGTAATTCCCCAGCGAATTATCCAGCGAGGAGGCGTTCCGAGAATTTCGGTGATTTCGTCGGAACGAATATTTATTTGAGGTTCTTGATTGTTGGGTGACATATTAGTGACGTGTGACAAGTGACATATTGGTGACAAGTTTATTTACCTAGGCTTTTTTTTAAACCGCTAATCATTCTAAACAATTTAGATATAGTTACCAAAATTTTCTCTTTAGTTTCACTATCAATATATTTTAAATTATAGGAAATCTCAATCAATGTTTCTAACTCGGCCAAAGATCCTCTGGCTATTCCAAGAAATTGGTTCAATTCACCAGTTGTATTTCGACCAAACCCTTCAGCAATATTGGAAGGAACTGAAACAGCAGATCGTCTAATCTGGCTTACAATACCAAATATTTCCTCCTTAGGATATGATGCTGTAATAAAATACAATTCGGTTACAAACTCAACTGATAGCTGCCAGACCTCTAAGTCCTTATGCGTTTTCATTTGAAATGGTTTTAATTTATTAAATAGTGACAAGTGACAGGTGATTAGTGACAAATATAACTTACAACTTTAAATTGTCTTTACTTGTCACCTGTCACAAGTCACCTGTGACCATCTATAACTCCAGCTGATTCTTCACCAAGGTATAGTAGGCTCCTTTTCTTTCGCTCAGCTCCTTATGCGTTCCAACCTCAACAACATTACCTTTCTCCAACACAATAATCTGATCAGCGTTTTTCACTGTACTTAACCTATGCGCCACTACAACCGCAGTTCTTCCCTTAAAGAACTCCTGAAGATTCTCCATAATCATTCGTTCATTACTTGCATCCAACGAGTTGGTTGCCTCATCAAAGAATATATACTTTGGATTCTTGTAAACCGAACGAGCAATTAGTATCCTCTGTTTTTGCCCCTGACTTAAACCGTGCCCCTCGCCCCCTATTTTAGTATTAAAACCTAAAGGTAGCGAAATAATAAAATCGTAGATATTGGCAACCTTTGCAGCTTTTATCATTTGCAGTTTATCTATAATCTCCACTCCTGGAGCAATATTGCGGGCAATGGTATCGGAAAAGATAAAGCCATCCTGCATAACCACACCGCACTCCTCACGCCAACGCCGCAAGCTGAACGTATCAATATTACTCTGACCAAGTAAAATCTCGCCACCAGTGGGAGGATAAAATCCAAGCAACAGTTTTACAAGCGTAGTCTTTCCACTTCCCGATGTCCCCACTATAGCAGTTTGTTTTCCTTCTGGTATTTTAATGCTTACTTCGTTTAGCACCAACTCGCTATCGGGACCCTCATATCGAAACGAAAGATTATTAATAACCAAATCTTCTCCATTGGGAATATCTGCGACAAGGCTTTCTGCCGTTTTTTCCTCATCGTCGCGAAGGTGAATCTCGCTTAAACGCCCCAAACTGATCTTGGCATCCTGCATTGCATTGAAGAAACTAATAAGCTGCTCGATTGGGCTATTCAGTTGACCAATGATATACTGAACGGCAGTCATCATACCCAGCGTCATATTTCCATCCACAACGCTTTTGGCGGCCAGAATGGTAATAATAATATTCTTGGTTTCGTTTAGCAACAGCGCCCCGCTCTGCTGATACTGGCTTAAAGCCAACCCCTTAACGCTCACCTTGAAAATTTTAGCCTGAATAGATTCCCACTCCCACCGTTTCTGCTGCTCGCAGCCATTCAGCTTAATCTCCTGCATTCCCTGTATAAGCTGAATAAGGTTACTCTGGTTGGCCGACATCTGGGCAAATCGCCGATTATCCAATTCAGCACGTTTTCTTAGAAAAAGAACAACCCATATCGCATATAAAGCACTACCAATAAAGAATACCGCAAATATTGTTGAACTGTACATTAGCAGCACAACACTAAAAATAACCACATTAAAAACCGAAAAGATAACATTTAGCGATGTACCAGTGAGGAAACTCTGGATACGGCTATGATCACCTATGCGCTGCATCAGATCGCCAGTCATCTTAGCATCGAAAAAGCGCATGGGCAGCCGCATTAACTTCGACAGAAAATCGGATATTAATGCCACATTCACCCTAGTTCCAAGGTGAAGCAGAATCCAACCGCGAATAAACTCAACCGTTACACGGCTTACAGTAAGCACTAACTGAGCAATAAGCACAAGGTATATAAAACTGATATTCCGATTTCCGATACCCTGATCGACAATACTCTGAGTAAGAAATGGCAAAAGTAACTGTAGCAAACTACCCAGCAACAGTCCAAGAAATAACTGAACTATTAACCGATGGTACGGCCGAAGGTAATGGAAAAGGAAACCCAAGCTACGCTTATCCAACTTCTCATCCTCCGATGAATAAAAATCGGGTGTGGGCTCTAGCAGCAATGCAACTCCCTGCTTTTCTTCACCCTCGGAGGTAGCCTGCCAGCAATTCAGAAATTCATTTACAGGGTACTTAACCAATCCCCCTGCAGGATCTGCTACATGGATAATCTCGTTCCCTTTTCGACCAGTAATCTTATAAACCACCACAAAATGGTTCTGATTCCAATGCACAATGGCCGGTAACGGCGCTTCAGTTTTTAGCTGCTCAAAGCCAATTTTAACACCCATGGTACGAAATCCAATGCTCTCGGCTGCACGGCTAATACCAAGCATGCTAACACCCTCGCGGGTAATAAAACTCCTATCGCGCAACGTATCCAACTTGTAGTGCTTGCCGTAATACTTGGACACCATGCGCAGGCAGGTTGGACCGCAATCCATGGCATCGTACTGGGTGTAATGGGGGAATGAATGCATTCTAGTAATTTTCAAAACAAAACTAACCCTTTTAAACCATCTTAAGCATTATTCGTATTTTTTATTTCAGAAATTCTAGATAATTCTGAACGAAATAAACCCAATCATCTATCCTATCATAAAGTTGAACAGTTTCTTTTAGGGGAATTATCACATCTGGAGCAATACCAACATTATCTATAGGATAATCAGGGAGTCTGCGAGAACGGGTCATAGGATAAAGTAACGTGTAATTCTTAGAAGGAAAAGAGACTTGGACAGCATTTGAGTAATCTAGAACACCAGCAGTATTTTTATTACCAAAAAGCATAACCTTATCGCTATTTTTTGCAGAAAGTAGAAACTGCTCGGCAGACGAAGCATTATTCTCATTTATAATAACGCCTACCTTACAAGGCAAAGGATAAACGGTATCTCTAGTAATAGTCTTATCAGAACCCATCAATGGATGAATAACAAACTTCCCTTTACTTGATTTCATAGTTGTTAATAATTCTTGCGTCCATTTAATTCCATCCTCTCCATTTCTAATTTCTTTTTTTCTTAATGCATCTTCAAATAATTTAATATTTCCAACTGAGGCATACCACTCAACCCCTTTTCTCTCATAAGGTTTAGTATACAAAAGATCTAAAATAACTTGATAATAATTATCGAGGCCGCCCCCATTATTTCTTATATCTATTATTAAATTTGGGCGGATTGTGATTTCCTTCCAATATTTTTTTACAATAGTTTCAATTCCAGCGTTATTGAAACTAGGTAAACGTATATAAAAAGTACTATCGCTAAGGCTTAGTGCCACAATGTAAGTATTTATTCCATTAGGATACAACGGAATATATGAACTTAACAAAGCATGGTTGTATGCCATAGATTCAGTTTCTCTTACATATTTAGAATAGCCATGAATTTCCAACACTTTTCCATCTAAATGTAAAGATGCAATATAGTCAGATGTTCCATGACCTTTAATATTTGAATATTCAATAACTTTAAACCAGTTAACACTATCTTCAATAAATTTCAACATTATCTGCCCCTTTACCCTACCATAAACATTAATTGCAATACCAACATAATTCCCATCGGAAATCCTTATAATTGCAATTTTGTCGGAAAAATCCTCCCAAATTCCTTCAAGTCCATTAGTATTCATTGTTGTTTTTTTAAGACTATCGTAATTTACAAGATAATTTTCTCCATAGTCTGACAAGTTTTGCATTTTCTCTACAATAGCATTTCCAGATACTTTTTTAACCCTTAGATGCTTATCTTTAAAAAAATCGGTATAATTATTAAGGTAATATATACAACTATCAGGATATTTAACAATTCTATTTCTAATTGTCTTTTCTAAATCAAGTAATTTAGTGATATTCTCATTCGATACTTTTTGAGCATAACCCGGATAGTCATCCTTAATTTTTTTAACAAGAAACTCAAAGTCAGTAAGACATTCGATCTCCTGAGCTTGCAGAATTAATACTTTAAGTAAAAAGATAAATAAAACTATTCTTTTCATATTTTAAAGAATATATCAAATTTAGTAAAACGAATAGAAAACTAAAAGGACTATATTTCTTTCATAATATTTGAATAGAACTCAATTAATCTTTCATTTAAAGCTATTTTTATGCCTTCTTCAAGACAATATTTTTTTGTAAGCCCCTCTAATCCGTAATCAACCATTTTTTGAGAACACGCACCAAGGCACAATGGCAAAAATTTACAATCAACACACATAATGGCTTCAAATGGAGATTGCCCATAACGTTTACTTATTTTGTTAAAGTTCCAATCAATTTGACCATCTTCTAGCAAAACTCCATCAGGTTTTTCTTTATAAAAATCCCTTGCAGTACATTTAAAAACAGCACCATTAGTATTAATAACTGCTTGATTAAATTTATCAGCATAACAACGATAACCCTTAAAATATTGATTAGAAGTCTTTCTCTTAAAACCAGACGTTTCGAACATATTTCTTATTTCCGTTAAGTCTTCAGCCTTTTCGCATTTTTCCATTTGCCAAATCTGTTGTAAAAATATTTCTATTTTAGAACGATTTTCCAATGGGAATGAATCAACAACCTTATTAAGGTTGCACAAATATGAGTTTTGATAATTTATTCGTAAACAAATATTGACATTATTTAGTTTTTCACAAAGTCTATTAATATTTAATGCAATAACATCATAAGAACCTTTCCCATCTCTAGTTTTTCTTACTCTATCGTGATTTTCTTTAGAACCATCAAATGTAATTTGAAATGTCAATAATTTTATTGCATCAAATTTCTCAATCATAGAATCATTAATTAGAAATCCATTTGTTGTAATTGTATTTGAAAACGAAACATTATTTTCATAACATATTTTTAACACCTCTAATGATATAGGATAGACTATCTCATCAAAATAAAGTAATGGTTCTCCTCCAAACCAATCTAATTGAAACATTTTTATTCTTTTATTTTCAACAATATATTTTACATGTTTAATAATATTATCTATTGTTTTAACCTCCATTTTATCATTTAAATGTGTCTCATAACAGTACCAACAATTAAAATTACAATCTAATGTTGGATTAATGGTAAGCCTATAAATATTATCATTGTATATATTAAGATGGTATTTAGCCTTAATAATGAGTAATTCATCTACATCATCCTCAATAATTAATCCGAGTTTATTACAAAGGGAAAAAAAAATTGGTTCATTTAATTCTAAAACATTAGGATCATTATTACAATCCATCAACTTATTGTAATTAACTTGATTTAAACAGAACATTGCCTCAGATATCATATTTATCCCTAAATAATTACTGTCATATTCTATAAAATAATTATAACTACTGAACTTCATAAAAAATAAATTAAAAGATTAATAATCTTAATAATAAAACAACCTTACTAATGTAAGGTTGTCTATATGTAATAATTTTATAATAAAAAATTACATGCAAACACAAGCACATTTGTCTGCATTATTATTATTAGAAATTGCAGATGAATTATGATATATACAACCACAATATTCTATGGAATTATTGTTATTAACATCTTGAGAAGCAAACTCTAATCTAACTACTCCTCCTATAAGCAAAGACATCTCATCTTTGCTCAATTCAATTTTTTTATTCATATTTTAATTTTAATAATTAAATACATTTACACCGACAGCCTGCTATATCGTTGTTATTATTTATTACAGAATGATTATTATAAGTGCATGTACAGCCATCTACCTGATTATGATTATTAATATCATCAACAGCCAAACTTAGAAGACAATGTCCTCCAACTAAATAATTCATTTCCTCTTCTTTCAATTCTATAATTTTCATTTTAAAAAGTTTTTAAAGGTTAATATTATTTTATGATGATGTATGTAGTACATTATTTTACATACACAAACACCTGCACCCCTTAATGGAGTTATCATTCGAAATCACGCTTGTATTTTCATACGAACAAACGCACGTTGCAGTCGAATTGGTATTATTAATATCATCAACAGCCAAACTCAGAAGACAATGTCCTCCAACTAAATAATTCATTTCTTCATTTGTAAGTGATTCCATAACAAATAAATTTTTATCTACTCTTAGGGATTCTCCCAGGCTTTTCGGTTACCGCCCACCGCTCCATCCAGCGCAGTTTATTTTAATGGATTGGTTAGTACAAAGTAAAGTGTTTACCCTGCAACCACCTTTCAGGGTTGTAAGTATTTTTATGTTTAATAACACACTTATAGAGGAGGAAAGTTTGAGGTATTAGTATTTTGGTTATTGGATTCGTCCTCAATAAAACAAAGTGCTAACCTGCCAGGGCGGGAGTACTTCCAAGTTTTACATTTGTAATCGTAAACAACTGGAATCTTGATTTCACTCAGCTGCTTAAAGTACGACATCACGGTGCGTTCACTAACTCCAAGTTTATCGGCAATTTCGGGTGCAGTTCCTGCATTGCCCTGCTGTAAAAGAAAATCAAGATAATCGATAAGTCTTTTTGATTCAACAATATTCATACTAAACACAAATTTTTTGATAATAATTTTTGCGTTTAATAGGAATGAAGCGATAATTGTTACCTGTTTTTGGAAGAAAAGTGACAAGTGACTGGTGACGTGTGACTAATATAAATTTGATAACAAAATGAAAGCATTTTAGTAATTTTGAAGAACTAAAGTAACAATTTATATCACTCACCCCAAATTTAGGCGTTTAGTTCGGCAACTCGTTTGTGGTTTAAAACACAATAACCTCATGAAAATAAATATTCTATGATTTAAAAAACCTTAAACATTGGAAATGTTACTCCTTGTAGTACAATTTCAAGTTTGGAATTATCTATATTAGTATAATCAAGTTTAACAAAACCATATTTACTATTAAAATAACTTGTAAGTTTTGTTTTCCCTAATACACTTATAGCTTCACTTTCAATAACAAAGCATGTCAAATCGCCCAATTTAGTCTTAATTGTTTTTTTATCAACAATACTATATTTGTAATTAAATTCAACAATTCCTTTCCATTGCTTCCAGCGTTTATCTCCCCAAGCACTTCCAATGCGTAATTTCCAACTCCAGCGATGCCCAATTTCTAAAGGATATTTGATGTATGGATAAGGATTTAACTCTAAAATTTGAAACAAAAATTCTCTCGGTGGGTGTAACCAGATATTCTTTTCATTCTCAATAAGTCCTGTCATATCGTAGTTTAGATTTTTTTTATTTATTATATACGAAATTCCAGTTTGATAGTATTTTGGTTCGCTATAATTCATATTATCATCCAAAATTTTAAATTGGAAATCTTTAACAACATTATCTTTTGCCCGATTTACATCTATAAAATCCCAAGATCCATCTTTGTTAATATAGAAGAATAATTCTTTACCATTTTTATCAAAAAATCTATAGCTAAATGTAAAAACGCCTTCGCGTTTGTAGATATTATTACACTCTAGTTCTGGTTTTTCAATTATATTCCCATACAAATACCCATCAAATAGTACCAGATTTGTATCGGTTACTTTTACTTGAGCAGATATGTATAAACTTAAAAACAAGACAATTACACAAAGCGTTAGTTTTCTCATATCTATGTTTCTTTTAATTAGATTTATAATCCTGCCTGCTAATATTAACTAATCTGAAAACTTAAATATCACACACCCCAAATTTGAGCGTTTAGTTCGGCAACCCGCTCGGGGTTTACAACAAAACCTGTTTCCCGGGAATACGTTCCACACTCCTCCACAGGAACGTAACCCTCCTCGCCTTGCCATTTGGCTATGTAAGGGTTGTAATTACACTTGGCTGGTCGGGAGTAGATATTCTCTGGGTCTTTTATGTATACACGGCAATCGGTGCACATATGGCGAAACTCACAGTCCTTGCAGACATCAACTTGGTCTTTTGTTATACTCCATAACTTTTTAAAATCGGGATGCTCCAAGGATTGCTTCAAGGTAGTATCCTTTATATTTCCGAACGATTGGGTACAGGATGGACAGTTTTTGATGTTGCCTTGTACCTCAATTGATATTTTCCGATTTAGACAACTATTACAATTCAACGATTCAAAATATAATTCCCTATTACAAACAAAGAAGCCTGCTTCTACAACTCCACACTGTTCTATACCATAATAGTTTTCCGTTGTAATAAAAACTACACATCCGTTCAAATGAGCAAAAGAACACTTGTCTGCACCATACAATGTAATTGTTGTTAACATTTTATATTTGGAGATTAACTCCTCAATATCGACAACTCGGGAAGGCAGGATTAACTCCACACTTAATATATTACTACCAGAAAAGAAGCCTAATGTATTTAATACTTTACTTCTACGAACACAAGAAGCAAAACGTAATTGTAGAGCCCTACACCCCAAGTCGCTAAGTTGACTTATAATTTTATAAAACTCAAAACTAGAATGGTTGTCAATATCAACAATACAACTCTGAATTTGAAATGGGCCAATCCAAGTTGCTTTAATGGCTGGAAACATTTTAGCTTCACTCAATAGACATGGAAATATCACCTCTTTCTCCAATAGTTCTTCAACTATATTCTCCTGTAAAGTAAGTAATAACTTTTCTTGAATAACATCCTTACTGAGCACATTAAACGTTTTGGAGTCTATCGAAAAAGCATCCTTACGGGAAATATCATAAATGAGATTTTGGACATAGCCCTTCACCAGAAAACAATCTGCAAATTTTTTATAGTGCTTCATTTAACTCCAATTCAATACGTTCTACACTAAATATCCGAGACGTTGGCTTCGAGGGCATATCAACAATAACCTTATTTGACTGTAACAAATCTACGGGAATAGACTTGATCTGTCGCAAAGTACCACGCTGAATAAATTTTGCATTCTTAAAACAGATTGGCAATTGTGAGTTGCAATTAGGGTTAATTTTAAATTGTTCCATACATCAAGTAGTTGGCTATTTCTTGTTCAATTGGATAGTTACAATTCTTACTTACCATTTCTATATTACCAACTGGATTAACCTCAAGGAAAACGTACTCCCTTTCGGGCGTTACAATCATATCAATTGAACCAGTGTTTAACCCTAAGCGTTCTATGAATTTAAACAACTTATTCTCAATACTCTTTTGTAACTTATAAGGAACCATTCTGTTGGATTTTTCATTATCATAGTTTCTAAAATCCGTGGTAGTCTTTGTATTCGACTGAGAGAATATGGCCATTGAGTAAAACTTTTTACCAAGGAAGAACACCCTTAATTCAATCCACTTCTTAACATTTTGCTGGATTAGAGAAGGAAAAAACTCCGTTTTTTCATCAACTTCACTTAAAACTACAACCTCAGTGAACATTTTTAGGATTGAGCCATCCGTATTCTGAAAAGTTTCGGATTCACTAATAGGCTTTGAAATTTGTTCTGCAGCAGTTAACCTATTCCTTACAATACACCCTTTGCTAGTTATGGTTGAGTCGGGAATCATCAAACCACACTGTTTGGCTATGCTTAAGTTAATAAGTTTATTGACCAATGATTTCTGAAAACTTCCTAATACAAGGCTCTTACTCTCTAAAACATAGAATATATAAAATTGTAAGATACTCCACTCATTCCCTAAAAAACGGCCTACTTGATTCAACATACTAGGGTTGGACGAAAGTTCAAGTAATGCGGGTTGAAAAAGACTAGGATTCAGATTACCACGTCTATACCAAACCGTATCGAAATCGTTTATATTGAAAACCTTTCCGTTAAATTCAAATAGCAACCGTTCGCAGTTGAGCGATAGCTCTACAATTTTTAGAGAATCCTCCTTGTTTACCCGCAAAAAACTTATGCCGTGAAACAATAGCCACTGCAACACCTCATCGGTGGTGCGTTCAAACTCCTCACTAATTATTAGTATCATAGAATTAGGTTATTCGGGAGGATTTAGTGAAACTTTGCGACTTGTTTGGCTTATCTTAAACTCTTTTAGTAGCCTCCCCTTGCTCTCAATATAAATGGGCTTAGAATCACCATTCGGATATATATTTATCCCTTTATCAAAAAAGGTCTTCCTTATCTTCTGAGTTATGTCTATTGATTCAAAGAAAAGTTTATTCTGCTCCTCCTTACTCAATCTAGTATAATTGCTTTTGGTATAGCCAATCTCCTTGAAACGGCGTAAATGCTCATCAAAAGGATATGTCGTTTGATTATAGTACAACGCTATTTCATAATTTTTTCGTACTGCATCTCTCAACGATTCCAAACCCAAATAGTTCCTATACTTGTCCACCGTTTCAATACTGTATTTGGGGTAATTATAAATAAGTGTCTTAGTATTGAAATCGATATACACCTCTAAAGAGCCTAATTGCCTAGCGCTATCCAACTCGCTATGCTCCATGCACATTGCAACAAAATTTGGTGAAATATTACCACAGAACACGGCATCAACCAAAAGCGGCTCTAGATCGTACTTATTAAACGCCATCCTGCAATATGGCTCAACAGTAATATCAATTCCACTTTTAGAGCAGTACTTTAGCTGATTCCTTAGCGCAAAATGATGGCGAATTACATCGGCAGGAAGCAGTTGTCCCTCAAACATGGGAACTTGAGGAATGCCTCTCTCCGATATAAGCCGATGAAGTACTTTCGCATGCTCGTAAACAAGACTATCGTATTGCTTTTTGTCCAAATATACATACCGTTGTTCTTCATTACTCATAGTATCAAGTATGGACTTAAACTCAACATCCATTCTTGAGAAATAGATCGATCGCAAAGAATCGTACCGACTTCGAATATCCGACCAAATAGAATCGGGCAATTGTTTATACGTACTAACATTAAAGTCCTCCACGCTAACACCTTGAATAACCTGAGCTTCTATCCACAATTTTGCCTGATTGAATTGTCCTGTAAGTATTGCACACAACGCTGCATTGTGTAAATCGGCAATGCGGTGCTTCTCATACCGATCAAAGGCGGTATAGTAAAGCCTGTAGGCCTGCTCAAAGTTCAGATCTACCACACAGAGCTCCGCCTCGTTTATGGTTTTATAGTAAGATGCATACTTCCGCTCATTTCCGCAAAACGCTTTACTGAATGAAAACAAGAATAATAATAGCGATAATCTAAAACATATAACCCTTAGCATAGTAATCCCAAATTAAAAAATTCAAACTCTTATTGACACAATTTCGGTCTAATAAGAATCTGCCCAAATTTGTTACTTTATAGTTTTGCACCTAAAGGTAACAAAAAAGGAGGCTCTAAAGCCTCCTCCCTTAACAAACCTGAAGTATGGTATAATCTAGCAAAAATAGTTTTCTAGTCCATCCAGTAAACGCTGGAGCTTCTCCTGTTCGGTCATGGACTCGTACTTACGCTTTTCTGCCAAAACAGCCTGACGTTCTGCCTCTATACGTTTTTGTCTATTAGCCTCGTGCTTTGCAAGAACCTTATCATGCAGGTATTTCTCAGCAACCTGAGGGAATAACTCAAGTAATAACTCTTCCTTCTCGGTTTCGGCCAACTTTATATTATCTCCGTACTCTGGAAACATTGGGTTAGGCTGGCGTTTATAGTTTGCAGTATTGTATGGGGTCTCCTCCCGTACTCCTGCTATTTTCATCCTAAACTCAGGATCAACAGGCTGAGGTGTTTTACCATACACTCCCTTAACCAAATTCACGTACTGAATTGATTTATTGCTGTAGAATGGTGCACCTTTACTCTCATCAATTGCGCAGTTAACTGCCTGTGCACCCACAATCTGACTTGTTGGTGTTACCAGCGGAGGACAACCTGCATCCAAACGTACCGATGGGATTATTTCAAGAACTCTAGGTAGTAGTTGCTCCAGTTTTAACTGTTTTAGCTGGGCAAGCATATTGGTGTACATACCACCAGGGATCTCGGCATGCTTAACATTCTCATCGGGAGCAGGGAAGTTGAAGTACCGCTCTATCTCCTGGCAGGCCTCAAGCAATGCGCTATACTTTCCGGCCTGCGCAAATAGAATTGCCTTTTCGAATAGATTATCAATACGAGCAGGCAGCGTAAAGTTGGTAATGCTAAACTCCGATGGTAGCTCATAGGTATCGAGGCTCTTTAACTCAGCCCTAATTTGCTTTAGCTCTAAATTTATTGAATTAACCGCATTGAGATTTATGCCAGTTTCGATTCCCAGTTTATCGCAGAAAATCTGAATCAGTTCAAACGCAGGTGCAGCAGGGCCCCCAGCAAAATTCCAGATAGCGGTATCAACAATATCTACACCTTTAATAATTGCCACCAATGTTGATGCAAGTCCATAGCCCGGTGTACAGTGAGTATGGAAATCGATAGGAACTTTAACCTCACTCTTCAACGCCGATATAATTCTAGCAGCCTCCTCGGGAGTAACCAAACCAGCCATATCCTTCAGGGTAATCATATCGGCCCCCATTCCTTCAAGTTCCTTGGCCTTTTGAATATAGTACTTCTCGGTGAAAATGCGTTTTGGCAAAAATTTGCCGCTAAATTTAGCCTTGATACGATCCTTTGCCGAAAAACGAGGATCGACGGTGTAGCAAACGGTACAATCGGCCAGACCACCATTTTCCTTAACATACTTAACGGTACTACGAATATTATCGGTATCGTTAAGGGCATCGAAGATTCTCATTATCGATATGCCCGATTTTACAGCATTTCTATTGAACCCCTCAATTACCTCTTCTGGATAAGGGTTATAACCAAACAGGTTTCGGCCACGCGATAGCGCTGTAAGTTTTGATGAATCGCCAATAGCAGCCTTTATACTTTCCAAACGTACCCATGGATCTTCGTTCAGGTATCGCATAACGGAATCGGGGACAGCCCCTCCCCAAACCTCCATGGCATAAAAGCCAGCCTCCTTAAAATATGGTAAAACCCTCTCTACCTGCTGCTGGGTCATCCTGGTAGCAAACAACGATTGCTGTCCATCTCTGAGGGTAACATCTCTGATTAACAATTTTCTTCTCACTGGGATAGTATTTTATTGATTAAGAAAATTAAAACAAAAAAAGAATTATGAATTGTTATTTATATAACATGTAAAATAATACGGCGAAATAACTAATAAGTTTTAAAATAAACTTTTGAAAAAACAGGCTTTACAACATAATTTAATGTATTTTAAGTAAAGAAGCAACCTTAGCCTAAACCTTTCTTCTGTTTTCTGCATAAACAATTTGAGGACAATTATAACTTTTACCCTCCCACTGAATTTGGTTTTGTACTCACAAAAGTTTTGTACCTTTACATCGAAGTTTGGCGGATTTTCTCCTCTTTTGGAGAAAACCTTAATATGGGAATCCGGTGTAAAACCGGAGCTGTACCCGCAGCTGTAAGTCCTTTTATGTACTTTAGTTAAGTAGATTGCCTGCGGCGAACTCACATGTTCGGTTCCGCATCAAGTGCGGAATGACAAATAATGAACATCTCACTAAATGTCATTCCTGCAAAAGCAGGAATCTCAAACTTAAGATTACTAAGTCTTAACTAAATGACATTTATGTTTTGCAACTCAAACTCTGCCACTGTTGCTATTATGTAGCGGGAAGGCCTTGCAAAATCAGGACAAGCCAGAAGACCTGCCAAGTTTTTTCTTTTGTATAACAAGCTTCGGGGAAAAGGCTTAGAAGTATTCTTACCATATTTCTACTCGCTTTTCATTTGAAGGAAATTAATTGATAGATGAAAGCATTTGTTTCGTGGAGTGGCGGAAAAGATTGCATGCTAGCCATGCACACCTTTCGTAGAGATCCCCACAATGAAGTTGTATCGTTGCTGAATATGTGCAACGAGGATGGCGCAAAATCGCGTTCGCATGGCGTTTCTGCAGACTTGATAGAACTACAGGCACTTTGCATGAATTTACCCATTGAACAAGAGGTTATTGATGAAAATGGATATGAATTCAACTTCAAAAAAGCAGCCCAAAAATTAATTGACAGAGGTGCTACCGCTGGAGTATTTGGCGACATCTACCTAATAGAGCATCGGGTTTGGATTGAAAGAGTTTGCAACGACTTGGGAATTTTGGTGATATTTCCGCTTTGGGGAAAGGATACCACCTTGCTCCTGAAAGAATTTGTGGATTTAGGGTATAAAACCATAACCGTTTCGGTTAGGGAGAATATGCTTCGAGCATCGTGGTTGGGCAGAGAGATAGATAGCCAGTTTATTGACGACATAATAAAACTCTCCAATATAGATCCTTGTGCCGAGAATGGCGAGTACCATACATTTGTGTACGATGGCCCTTCCTTTATTTCGCCAGTTCCCATCCACAAAGGGAAAACATACCAGCAGGACAACCACTATTTCATGGAATTACTTCAAAATAAGACATTATAGAATGAATAAGAGATTACTAATTATCGGTATTCTGATTGTTTCTCTTCTACAATCGGCAAGTACGTACAGCCAAGTTAAGCGTATTGTATCGTTAGCACCATCGCTTACCAAGAATATTTACTTTTTAGAGGCACAAAGCAAACTTGTTGGCTGTACCAGCTACTGCGATACTGCCGTTGCAGACGGCAAAGAGGTTGTTGCATCGGCCATTAAGGTTAACATTGAGAAAGTGGTAAGCCTAAAGCCCGATTTAGTTATTACCACAGCAATGACCAACCCTGAAACGTTGGAAATGCTAAAAAAATTCAACATACGGGTGGAAACATTCCCTACTGCAAAATCGTTCAACGAAATTTGCGAGCAAACGCTCCGGCTTGGAAAACTAATCGATTCGGAAGATAAAGCTGTAAAGGTTGTGAGCCAATGCAAAGAGCGAATCAACCAATTATCCGTTAAACGTAAAGGGAATTATCAGCCTACCATATTCTTCCAAATTGGAGCAAAACCGCTATTCACAGTTATTCCAGCGACTTTTATGAACGATTACATTGTTCTTGCCGGAGGCAAAAATGTTGTAACAACCACATCGACAGGTACGGTAAGCCGCGAAAGCGTAATAGCCATGAACCCCGATTTCATTTTTGTAGTAACCATGGGAATTGTTGGCACCGAGGAAAAAAGGGTTTGGGAAAGTTACAGCACCCTCAATGCATCAAAAAATAGGAGAATATTTATTATCGATTCGAATAATGCATGTACTCCAACTCCTGTTACCTTTGTAAGAACACTGGAAACAATTATCAACCTAATTAACTCGTAATGAATATGAATGGTTTGGTGCATGTTTACACCGGCAATGGAAAAGGAAAAACCACCACAGCTGTTGGGTTGGCAGTACGTGCATTGGGCTTTGGACTTAAGGTCTGCTACGCATCGTTCCATAAAAATCCCGACAAGTACGGCTACCACGAAATTGCTGTTCTCGATAAACTTGGCGCTAAAGTGTTGGTATTTGCTAAAGGGCATCCTCATCTCGATAAAACGCTAGATGAAAATGAGATTCGTGCAGATGTTGCAAAAGGAATAGAAACTCTTTCAGAACTGATTAAAACCGAAAAATTCGATTTGCTGATTATGGATGAGATTCTGATTTCGGTACGCGATGGCTACTTGGAGGAAGCCAAACTCATTGAGTTTATCGACAATAAACCCGAAAACCTCGAACTCGTCCTAACTGGTCGTGGTGCAACCTTTGCAGTGATTGAGAAGGCCGATTATGTGAGCGAAATTTGTAAAATTGCGCATCCATTCGATAAAGGCATAAACAGCCGAGAAGACATTGAATTTTAGCCATGAAGAAGAAATATCTGAGTTGGATAGTGTTCACCATAGTATTGCTAGTTGCTCTGATTTTTGCAGTACTTTACTCCATATCTACGGGCGAAGTTAACATTGCATTATCGGACATTCCATCTATCCTAAGCAAACACGATGGTGCTGAATACTTCATCCTCACCAACATTCGTATCCCCAGAGTAATTCTTGCCATTACGGTTGGAGGCTCACTGGGACTCACCGGGGCAATCCTACAAGGAATATACCGCAACCCACTAGTTGAGCCATACACACTTGGCATTTCGGGAGGTGCATCGTTGGGTGTAACCTTAATTGTGATACTCGGTTTATACGATGCCAATATGTACGCACTTCCTCTGGCTGGCTTTGTTGGAGCGCTATTAACCATATTCCTTGTTTACACATTAGGAATGCGAAAAGGGAATCTCGATATCAACAGAATGCTACTGATTGGAGTGATGATCAGCTTTGTTTCCTCATCAATCATAATGTTCCTAATGTCAATTTCCTCGACCGAAAAACTACATAGCATCATTTTTTGGGTAATGGGTTCGCTGGACGAGCCAAACACAAACCTAATTAAGGTAACCATTGCCACATCCGTCATAGGATTAATTGCGACATACCTTTTTGCTCGTCCGCTAAATGCGCTGCAGCTTGGACAAGAAAAAGCGCTTCACCTTGGAATAAACGCGTCGGTATCAATTCAAGTGCTGTTTGTTGTGGCATCGCTAATGGCTGGCGTTTGCGTTTCGGTTGCCGGGGTTATAGGTTTTGTTGGACTAATAATTCCCCATTTATGCCGACAACTAGTTGGCCCCGATCACAGGATACTCCTTATCAGTTCGTTTCTTGGAGGAGGTTTATTCCTAACAATAAGCGATTTAATAGCCCGTACCGTTATTGCACCTAACGAACTTCCAATTGGTGTTATTACAGGGATTGTTGGAGGAACAATTTTCGTGGTTGTATTGAGCAGTTTAAAGAAAAAATCAAAGTTGGGGTGAGATGAATGAGTTTCTTAACATAGATGAATTAAGCTGCGGATATACAGGAACATTCTCGCTTGGTAATATTAGTTTCGCGTTACCCAAAGGTGTTTTTGCTGGAATAATTGGTCCAAATGGATCGGGCAAAACAACACTCTTTCGAGGGATAACTGGCGATTTATCACTAAAAAAAGGTTCAGTTTGGCTGAACGGACTCGAAACATCCAAATTGAACAATAAACAGCGAGCACAGAGAATGGCCATTGTTGGGCAATTCCCTGATTCAGGAAATATAACCGTTGAAGATTACGTTTTGCTTGGACGGCTTCCGTACCGAAAAGCCTTTCAGTTCTTTGAATCGGACAACGATTATAGAATTGCCGAAAAGTACATGCAGCTGACCAATACCTATCATTTAAAAGATAAAACTCTAAATCAGCTCAGTGGCGGCGAGCAACAACTTGCAGCCATTGCGCAAGCATTAACCCAAGAGCCTGAACTTTTGCTGCTCGATGAGCCAACCTCGCACCTCGATATTACACATCAAGTTCAGGTGCTTAACCTGCTACAGCGGCTAAATCACGAAATGGGATTAACCGTGCTGATGATTATCCACGACCTAAATCTTGCCAGCGAGTACTGCGATTACCTGTTAATGATGAAAAACGGAAATCTACACTGCCAAGGCACCCCGTTCGATGTGCTTACCTACCAGAATATTGAGCAGGTTTACGGCACCTTGGTAATTACTCAAATCAACCCAAACTCAGGGAAACCTGCTGTATTCCTTGTTTCGGAACGTATGCGCCAAAAAGTTAACCAACAAAATGGCTGAGATTTTTGTAGTTAGACACGGCGAAACGGTTGAAAATAGCCAACGAATTTGTCAGGGACAAACTGAGGGAACTTTAACCAGCAATGGAATAGCGCAAGCCGAGGCTGTTGCCAAGCAACTATCGCAATATAAACTACAAGCAATCTATACAAGTCCCCTTAAAAGGGCCCGCATTACTGCGGAAATAGTACAAAAGTATCAATCCGAAGCACCAATATCTGAGCTAAAGCATTTAATGGAACGTGGTATGGGCGAAATGGAGGGCAAAAAATTCCCCGATAATTTCGATTACACCGCACCAATTAAGGATGCAGAACCACTTGCCGATATGTTTAACAGAGTGGTTGAAAGTTTAAAGTTTATCGCCCAAAGTCATCCAAACCAGCAGGTTGCAATTGTAACGCACGGTATCACCATTAGAATGATTAAGTACTATATTCAGAATATTCCTTTGGATAAACTCAACGAAATTGAGTTGCAGGGGAATGGGACTTACTTTAGGATAGCAATTTAGGATTAAGTTCCTTTGTCATTGCCTACGGCGAGCTCGTAAACTCGGTTTCGAGCGATAGCGAGAAATCTATAAATAAAAACTAATAAAATCTAAATTTAATTTATTCTATTCTCTCGCCCCCCTCAAGGGTTTCAAACCCTTGAATGGGTTTTTACATCATACAAAAATAAAACTTGAAAATTACGATTTAAGTACTTATATTTGTACTTGAAAAGTAACTTAAAAATTACAACTATGATGGCGGCAAATTTCACGGAGTTCAGAACAGGATTGAAAAAATTCCTAGACAATGTTGAAAAAAATAACGAAATTCTAATAATAAAAAGAAGTAGTGGAAAGGGTACGGTAATGATGTCGTTGGATGAATACAACTCCATTATGGAAACCCTACATTTACTTAGTTCTAAAGCAAACGCAGACCGACTATATGAATCGATTAACCAAATGAAGGCTGGGAAAGTAGTTCGAAACAAACTAATTGAAGAATGATGAGAATTACATTTTCCAAGAATTCTTGGGAAGAGTACACATCGTGGCAAACCGAGGATAAACAAATGCTCAGGAAGATAAACGAGTTAATAAAGGATATCCAGAGACATCCATATGAAGGTTTAGGAAAACCAGAGCCTCTAAGATATGATTTATCGGGGTTTTGGTCAAGACGAATAGACCGAGAGCATCGCTTAGTTTACCAAGTTATAGAACAGGATATTCTGATTTACAGCTGCAGGTATCACTACGATAAATAAAAATTTTATTTGCTACTTATGAATTGGCTTATATTGATTATTGCAGGTTTGTTCGAAGTTGCCTTTGCATTCTGCCTTGGGAAAGCAAAAGAAACCACTGGAACCGAAATGGTTCTTTGGTATATTGGCTTTGCAATAGCAGTAACCTTAAGTATGGTGCTGTTAATTAAGGCGACACAGAATATCCCAATAGGTACCGCTTATGCTGTTTGGACTGGTATTGGTGCGGTTGGTAGTGTATTGGTAGGAATTCTTGTTTTTAAGGAGCCAGCAACCTTTCTGCGGTTATTTTTTCTTACAACATTGATTGCGTCTATAGTTGGATTGAAGGCAGTATCTCATTAAAGATTTTTCAGTATTAAAATCAATCCTAAAAACAATAACGTAAAAGCCACGCTTACCAGTATATTTATCCAACAAGCCCTATTTATATCTTTTGATGTAACAGCTCGGGCATTATCGCCAATAAAGGGTTTATTAACCAAAACCCCGTGATATGTATTTGGCCCACCAAACCTACAGTTCAGAATTCCTGCCAACGCCGATTCAGGGTAACCTGAGTTTGGGCTTGCGTGCTTATTTCCATACTTAAGCACAAAAACAAAACCCCTGTAGTTGAATGTTACCAAAACCATAAGCAATGCGGTTATTCGGGCTGGAATGAAGTTCAACACATCGTCGGTGCGGGCGGCAAACCATCCAAACTGGCGGTACTTATCGTTCTTGTAACCAATCATTGAGTCGAGCGTGTTTACCATTTTGTAGGTTAACATCAGCGGTACACCGCCAATAGCGTAGTAAAACATTGGAGCAATTACTCCATCGCTCAGGTTCTCCGATAAGGTTTCTAGAACTGCCGTGCGTATTTGGTTTTCGTTCAGCGCCTTGGTTTCGCGTCCAACAATGTAGCTGAGCCTTTTCCTGCCAGCATCTAGTCCATTCTCAGCGAGTTCCTTATCAACTTTCCTAGCCTCGTAAATCAGGCATCTGTTGGCCAAGCCGTAGTATACCAGAATAGTTGCAACAATATAGTATGCTAAAATCGAAACCGACGATAAGTAAATTATACCATAGAAAGCAGCAAAGGTGGACATCAACAAAAACAAAACAACGACAAATCCCTTAAATTTTCGGAATCCATTCCTGTTGATTTTTTTATCTGCAAAGAAAATAATATTACCAAAAAGCCTGATAGGATGAGGAAACCAGTAGGGGTCGCCAACAATTAAATCAATTATCCATCCTAAAACCAATGGTATAATTAACTTTTCGGGTTGATTTATGATTGTGTAGTAATCCATTGTTTTATACCCTTCACCAGTATTGAGTTATACGATTCCTGCTGCGCTGCAATACGGATGTACGATGAGTTTAATCCCCTAAAATTTGATGCATCCCTTACCAATAAACCATAATTGCTGATTAGGAATGATTTCAAATCGGACGATTTTCCTTTGTGCAATTTTACCAAAAAGTAATTCGTTTGCGAGTTAATGACATCAATTCCTTCAACCGTTTTTAGTTGGCGCTGTAAATTCCTCGAGAGTTGCAGCAACTCCTCAATATTTGGCACTAGCAGATTGTAGTTATCAATAATAAACGAGCCAGCAGCAATGGCAATGGAGTTAACGCTCCAGGGCATTTTTAGCGACTTTACTTTTTCGCATATAGTAGGACTTGCAACAATGTACCCCAAGCGCAAACCTGGAATGGCAAATGCCTTTGTTAATGAGCGGATTAGAATTAAATTTTCGCAGTTTGAAACTTTATTAATTGCAGAGCAATCCTCAGAGCATAGGCCTGTATAGGCCTCATCTACTATAAAATAGGTGTTAGGGTTTAGTTTACACAGATTTTCTATATAATCGGCATCGAAATGCTTTCCATCGGGATTGTTCGGATTTCCTAGCCAAACAAGGTTTGTATCGAAGTTTGAATTTTTAGCAAAATCAACATTATCAATAAATAACTGCGTCTGCTTGTGAATCCGTGATGCATCCTCGTACTCCGCAAACGAAGGAACTACAATGGTTGATGAGCAACCGCTAAAAAGATGAGCAACAAGGTAAAATGCTTCGGCAGAGCCGTTAGTGATAACAATAGACTCCTCCGGTATACCATAGAAATTCGCTATCTTTTTTGAAAGCGAAACGGCATCGGGTTCGGGATAATTTCTGGCAATTATAATCTGCGAACTCAGAAAATTGGCTAACAACGGATGCATTCCGTACGGAACAACATTGGAGCTGAAGTCGGCCACAATTTGCCCCTCGTATAGATGAATATCGTTTCCGTGTCCGTTAATCATTCTGAAGCGTGCTGTATATATACTCTAAATCGATATTTTCCCTTACAAGATTAGCCAATTTATTGTAGTTTTTCTCCTTGTACTGGCGAAAATCTAGCTTTTCAGCAGCTTTAACACCAACCAAATTAAGGATATTCTCAACCACTGCGCCATTATCAAAAATCCCATGAATGTAGGTTCCCCAAGTGCTTGGGTTTAAAAAGTAGCCATCGGGCTCATTGCCGCTGATAATGCAAAGTGGCGAGGGCTTTTCCGATACCGTTTGCCCCATATGAATTTCGTAACCAGTGCAATCATCGGGTAAATCCATAAACTTAAAGTTGCACTGAACCGTTTTCTTTTCTGTTGAAATGGTTGTAACGGTTGGTAGAATTCCAAGTCCAGGAATAAATTGGGTATCGCCCTCAATGCCGTAAGGGTCGTGAAGTTCCTTGCCCATAATCTGATAACCGCCACAAATACCATAAACTGGTTTTCCGCTATGGTGATGATTAATTATAACCTTGGCCAAATTATTCTCCCTTATATGCATCAAGTCTGCAATGGTATTCTTGGAACCAGGAATTATAATGATATCGGCCTGCTCCAACTCCTTTGTGTTTGCTGTATAGTAAAGATGTACGTTTGGATGCTGCTCCAAAAGGTTGAAATCGGTAAAGTTCGACATATGCTTTAGCAGAACCACAGCAACATTCACCAATCCTTTTTTTGATGTTGTGGTGGCAGAATCGAGCACAACTGAATCCTCCTGCTCAACAAAAATATCCCGGAAATGAGGAATTACTCCAACCACAGGTTTACCGGTTAACTCCTCCAGAATTTTCCGTCCCTCTGTGAAAAGTTGAATATCTCCCCTAAATTTATTGATGATTACGCCCTTAATCAGATTCCTTTGACTCTCGGGTAAAAGTTGGATTGTTCCGTAAACACTTGCGAAAACGCCCCCCTTGTCGATATCGGCAATAAGGTACGTGGCGGCATTCACCTTTTCGGCAACGCGCATATTGGTGATATCCTTATCCCAAAGGTTTACCTCCGATATGCTTCCTGCACCCTCAATAACTATTGGATTAAACTGTGCATCGAGTTTGCTATAGGCCTTCATTGCTTCATCAAACAGCATATCCCTGTCGGTTCCAACAAAGTACTCCATTGCACTTTTGTTGCCAATTGGTTTACCGTGCAGAACTATCTGTGAGTTCAAGTAACTGTTGGGTTTCAGTAGAATTGGATTCATCTCCACGGAACATTCTATTCCACACGCCTCAGCCTGAACTGCCTGTGCTCGTCCAATTTCAAGTCCATCGGGAGTGGCATAGCTGTTCAGCGACATATTTTGCGCCTTAAATGGTGCTGGTTTCAACCCATCCTGCAGGAATATCCGACAAAAAGCAGTGTTTATAACCGATTTACCAACATCGGAGCCTGTTCCTACAAACATTATTGGACGTAATTTCTTCACTAGTAATAAGTTATAAAGTTTGTAAAGTTGAAAAATTTATAAAGTCAAAAGAAAGACATCAAATCCCATAATCTTCCCTCCATTCAAGTTTTACAACCTCACCGTAATCGATTTGTAAATCGAAAATGCTTGCAGGATTAGTTCCGTTGATAATGCTATAAAAAGCTCTTATTGGGCCACCGTGCGTTACAATCAAAACATCATTAAGGTCTGATTTTGATGAAATATCATCAATAAAACCTCGGATTCGACTAATCACATCGCTAAAACATTCCCCATTCAATGCCGGATTCTGCACAAAATCATTGAAAAAGCCTTTAGCCTCGGGGGTTGGGTATATATCGTCCCATAATTTTCCCTCCCAATCTCCAAAGTTCATCTCCCTTAACCGCTCATCGAAATTGATTTTATTGCCATTGGAAATTCTATTCGCCAGCTGAGCGCATCGTGTCAATGGACTGGAGTAGATTGCATCGAACGACACGCCTTGGAGTTTCACTATTACCTTGTCGCTTTCAGCAATAAACGTTTCGGCTAAAGGCACATCGGTAAAACCGTAGCAAAAGCCTTGGGGCACGTCAACTCGGGTATGTCGGACAAGGTATAAATTCATACTTATTTGACTGCAACAATTACAAGATACATTGTCACCTCAGTAATTTGCTGTAATGCACCAAGTACATCGCCTGTATAACCACCGGTTCGTTTAATTATATAGGCTCTAAAGCCTATAAATAGAACAGTAACAACAACTAATACTACTATTGCCTGATTTATTGATAATAAAAAAAGTGATGCTCCACCAACCAACGATGCAACCAGTAGACTTCCTAACGATGCATTGTTCCCAACAGTTTTTGCCTTAGCCGTTTCATCGGGGCGAACATAGTGCGAGGTAAACATCAGGAAAACGGGAGTTAACCGACTAAAAGTATGCGCTGCAATCAATGAAACGATAATCCTTTCAGGATTAATGGATAGTAATGAAAAAAACTTAACGGCAAGAATTGAAACAACCCCTACAGCACCGTAAACACCAATGGAACTATCCTTCATTATGGCTAAGATGCGCTCCTTGGTATGTCCTCCGCCGTAACCATCGCAGAAATCGGCAAAGCCATCCTCGTGTAATGCTCCTGTGATGAGTAAACCGGCTACTATACTCAATATAATAGCAAGTGGAAATGGAAAAATCTGCTGTAAACCAAAGAAAGCAAGGGCAACAATTCCTCCAACTATTGCCCCTACTAAAGGAAAATATCGTATTGCATCCTTCAGCGAACCCTGAATATCACCTTTAAGAAAAGGAACAGGGATTCTTGTGAAGAATAGTACTGACGATAGAAAAATTTTAATTTCTCTTTTAATCATCTACTCTTTATTAGACACTCCTGCATCCTCAAAGCTAGCCATTTCGTTTAAAAATGCAACAGCCGACTCGATAATTGGCAAAGCCAGTGCAGCACCAGTGCCCTCGCCTAAACGAAGTCGTAACTTAAGAACCGGATCGGCTTGTAGGAAATTTAGCATTTTTGCGTGACCCTGCTCGTTGGAGTAATGACAGAAAATACAGTGGTTTCGAACATCTGCATTCATCTCACAGGCAATCAGCAATGCCGATGTAGTAATAAAGCCATCAACCAAAATCATCATACCTAGCTTAGCAGCCTCAAGGTATGCACCAACCATCATTGCAATTTCTAGACCACCAAAGGTTGCTAGGGTTTCCAATGGAGATGTTGGGTTATATTTCTCTGAAACCTCCTTAAGGATATTTAATTTATGCTGCAAAGCGGGGCCAATCATACCTGCTCCTGCGCCAACACACTCCTCAATTGGCAACTTCATCACCCTGTGCATAATTAGCGCTGCTGGAGATGTATTTCCAATTCCCATCTCGCCAAAACCAATTGTGTTACAGCCGGCAGCGTGCTCTAATTGAATAAGTTCACGACCTTTTTGGATTGCTGCTTCACATTCGGCAATTGTCATTGCAGGCTCCTTGCGCATATTCCTGGAACCGTTTGAAATTTTAGCATTTACAACGGGAATACCACTGGGGAAAACATAATCGACGCCAGAATCTACCACCTTCAAGTTAATTCCATTTTTCCGGCAAAATACGTTGATACCAGCACCACCAGCAACAAAATTCATAACCATTTGCCAAGTAACCTCCTTGGGGTAAGGGCTAACACCCTCGTCGGCTATACCGTGGTCGGCTGCAAAAACTATAATGGTTGGTTTATTTATTGAAGGGCTAAGCGTTTTTTGAATAAGTCCAACCTGCATTGCAATATCCTCCAACTGTCCTAATGAACCTGTTGGTTTGGTTTTTAAATCGATTTTGTGCTGTAATTGTTCTCTCATTGATTTATAAGTTTATAAAGTTTGAAAGTTAAAAAGTCTATAAAGTTGAAATCTACTTTACTTTTAGAGGAATTCCTGATACCATAAGTATTACCTCATCGGCCTGCGATGCGATGAATTGGTTTACCCACCCCTGCAAATCGGCAAATTGCCGAGCCTCCTTGTTTTCTGGGATTACACCCATTCCCAGTTCATTGCTCACAACAATAAGCCTAAAAGATGATTTGGTAAGCCTTTCCCATTCCTCTTTTGCTTGCTTAAGCGATATCTCAACGTTGAATTGATTATCGAAGAAGATATTGTTTAGCCAAAGGGTAACGCAGTCCATCACAACAGTTTCTCCAGCAAAATCGATGATACCATTGAAACGTTCTAGCTCAATGGTTCTCCATTTTTCGCCACGGTCAGCCTTGTGGCGCTCAATCCGAGCCTCAAACTCTGCATCCCACTTACGAGCGGTGGCCAAGTAAACAGGATTAGCGGAGTTTTCCTCCGCTAATTTTTGTGCATATCGACTCTTACCTGAACGCTGACCGCCTGTAATTAATGTTACCTTGGCCATAATGTTTTAGTTTAAAAGTTGTAAGTAAAAGTGCCCATTACCGAGCGGCCTGGCATATTGTAGCCATCCTTCTCGGTGTAGTTTTCATCCAACAAGTTAGCAATTGTTAACTCAAATTTCTTATTCTTCTGGAAAGTATACGATACTGAATAGTCAAAAATTAGGTAATCGGGATGTTGAAGAACTTTATCTGCAGCGGTGTAACCACCTTTTTGGTAATAATCCACAACAGTAATTTTTGGACGTAACGATGCAAAGTTGTCCTTCTCCAATCTAGAACCAATGTAGCGTGCGTTTAAGCGTGTTGAGAATCCTTTATAGTTATCGAACATAACTCCAAAAGAACCATTACTTTTGCGTATATAAAGCATATCTCTATCAAACTTAACGGTATTACCCCCTTCAACTTTGGTATCCTCAAAGGTACAGTTAGTCATTATGGTAAGGTTAGCGTATAGCTCTAACTTATACCTATCGCTCAAAAACTTACCAAAATCAACCGACGCCATTGTTTCAAAACCTTGGTAAAGTGCTGAATTGGCATTCTTGAAGAAAGTCGTATCATTTTCTTTATACTCAACAATCTTATCGGTATGATTAGTGTTGAAGAAAGTCATATCAAAATTAAATGCTTCATTTTTAGAAGTAAAACCTAAGCCAAAATCCACAGTTACTGATGATTCTGGTTTCAGGTCAGGATTACCTTTATAGTTTTGAATCCACCAGTAATCCCAATCGGCGAAGTATTCTGAAACACTATAGAAACCAGCAACTTTAAATGCATCGGGTACTGAGAAAGCTTTTCCAATACTGCTATGGACTTTTAGATTAAAAGGGAAGGTGTATTGGATACCTGCAGAAGGATTGAAAGCATTATAAGTGCTTTTTGATTTTTCTGATTTCAACAGATCATTTTCTTCTACTAGGAAATGTATATTATCAAAACGAGCACCAGCATTAACAAGTAATCCTCCAGTAGTATAGGTTGCCTGAGCAAAAGCGGCATACTTTGCAACCTGATTATCGGGCTGATAAGGGTTAGTGCCAATTATTAACGATGTGGCTTTTTTGAACCGTTCCGAATCATAATCATTCACATCCAAATCGACCCCTGCAAGCATTTTAATTGGTCCAACCTCAAAATTATCGGACAATTTAAATCCATACTCCTTATTCCAAACTCGTAATGACACAAAACCAGTATCGGTGTTATTATCGTAATCCTGCGTTTTCTCCTGACTAAAATATGGAACGAACATTAGGGTATTTTTTTCGGTTACACGCTTTACTGGCATTGTAATATTTAGCCTATCGAAATCCTTCTTGGTCTGCCCGTATGTTCCCCAGTAATTTCCAGGTACGCTAATATCGTAAGCAAAACTGTAGATTGCATTGACACCAACACTCCAAGCATTGTTGAGTTTGTGCATCAATGCTGCATTCACTTCGTTTGATTGATATGTGGAATTCTTCATAGCATCGCCATACGATGCAGAATCAAGCATAGCTTTTTCAGCACTATTCATTTTGAGCAAATTCCTACTACCAATATGGTAATTATTGGTTTGCTCGGTATGCGAGTAACCCAGCCTAAAACTGGTTTTGGCACTTAAACTGGCACCAACATCACCGCTAAGTATCATTGAACCAAAACTTCCGGAGGAGATTGATACCCTTCCCTCTGTTTCCATTGGAGCCGATTTGGTAATAACATTGATAACTCCTCCCATAGCATCGGAACCGTAGAGTGCCGAGTAAGGACCTTTAACAATCTCAATCCTATCGATGTTATCGGCATTAATACTCGCCAAATTGTACGAACCAGAAGGAACTCCGTTGATAAGAATTAGCGTATAGCTGCGTGAGTGAGCGCTAGGTGAAAAACCGCGCATTCCAACCTTTGCCGATAATCCTGGATATTGAATAATATCAATATTTGTAGTTCTTTTAAGAACTTCGGCAACATTGTCAGAAGGTATCGACTTAATCTTTGCACTGCTGATAACCTCAACCTTTTGTGGGATATCCTTTAACTTTGTATTTGCCCTTGATGTGGTTACAGTAACCTCTTCAATATCAACTTTCCTAATTGAATCGGTGGTTTGGGCATGGCCATTCAAAATAAGCAAAAACGAAAAACTAAACATTAATAATTTACGCATTGTTTTAAAAATTTATGGTTAAACAAAAAACTTAAAACCAGCAAGCGCAGTCCGTCAAACCTTTGCCAATAGCAACGCTAAAGCAGTATGACTCTGCAAATACAGATTTTAAATCAACCATAAACTTTCGGCAAACACCAAGTTACTCCTAGGTTGTAATTGGACAATTGAAGTGGTGATTTCTCAATCAATCACATCGCTTTTTATCCCGAAAGCTATGATACTAAAAACAATAAATTGGTAGGTCTTCTGGCTCACCTTACTATCTGAGGCCTTCCCATCCCAATAAATTAGGACAGTGGCAGGGTATTTCAGAAAGCGCATAAAGGCTTACAGCTGCGGGTACAGCTCCGGTTTTGCACCGGATTCCCTTTTAATTCCAAGGTTGATCATTCAACCCATAGAAACCAAATTCAAAACAAAAGTAATACATCTTTTAAATAATCCTTGTAAACCGATATCTTTTTAAAAACCTAAAATTTGATAAAGCCCTCAACTATGAATATCAATTTTTACTAATTTAAAGCTTTAAAAAAATGAACCTATGCTTAAAAATAGATTTGTCCCAATCGTTACCAAACTATCGGTGCTAACATCAATAATAATTCTGATAGTTCTGATAGTTACAGGCTTAATAAGTTACTCAAAACTATCGGAGTTTGGCTATAGGTTCAACGGCGAGCATACCAAAACCGTTGTTAATTTTGCTTTACACGCAATTAATGGCGATTCGCTTGAAGTTATTATTAAGGAACGTGACGATTCCTCTAGATACGCCAATTACCTTAGAGACGAACTAAAAAAGATTAGGGATATGGCAGAGATGAAATACCTCTACACTTTCTTTTTAAATAGCGATGGAAGTTATCAGTATGCCATTGAAGGGGGTGATAATAACTCGGAGGATTATTCCCAGTTTGGATCAGTTGCTGAATGGGACAAAAACGATGATTTACCATATATTGAAAAGGCCGTAAATACAAAGCAAATAGTTTACACTAAAATAACGTACAATAAGACCTATGGTTGGATGGTTACAAGCTTTGCTCCAATCATTAATTCAAAAGATGAGGTTATTGCTATTTTAGGTTGCGATATTGAAGCCGCTCAAGTTGTAAAAGAAATTAAAAAATACAGAACCTCGGTTATTATTACTGGATTTTCACTTTTAGTAGCATCAGTGTTACTGGTGGTTTATTTTATTTCACGCTCAGTCAAGGTTATTCAATGTATTACCCAAATTACCACAAGGCTATCTGAGGGTGAACTTAATCTGCAAGCAGAATGCAAAACAAACGATGAGTTTGGATTGCTTGCCAAATCAGTAAACAAGATGATTGAACATTTAAAAGACATAGTCTCAACCATACATTTAAATTCGCAAAGGTTCGTTACAGATAGCAGTGATGTAAAAGGCATATCGCATCAACTTGCCGAAGATGCGAACAAACAGGCGTCTGTAGCGGAAAAAGTTTCCTCCTCGATGGAGCAAATAAAATCGAACATCGAAAACAACACGGAGAACGCTAAACAAGCGGAACGAATAAGCATAAGCACTACCAAAACCCTAGGAGAGGTTGTTAGTGCAACGAAAATAAGTATCGACAGTATTAAGCTAATTAATCAAAAAATTACAATTATTGAGGAAATATCCCGCCAAACAAATATACTCGCACTAAACGCAGCCATTGAGGCTGCCAGGGCTGGGGAATATGGCCGTGGATTTTCAGTAGTAGCCGCTGAAGTTCGCAAACTTGCCGAAAGAAGTGGAATTGCCGCCAATGAAATTTCAGAAATATCTGATCGTAGCGTAGACCTATCAATAAATGCTAGCCAAAAACTAGAAGAACTTGTTCCAGAAATAGAGGAAACAGTTAATATGATTAAAGAAATTGCCAACGCTAGCGTGGAACAAAACTATGGAATTGAGCAAATTAACACCGCAGTAGTTCAACTAAACGACATTACACAGCATAATGCTCAAACTGCTGAGGAATTATCTAACGCAGCAAATCAACTTGCCGAACAATCCGATGAGTTAAAAAAATCAATTTCATTCTTCAGTAACAATTAAGTATAGACTAAAATAGATTTTCTATGATTAATTGACTTTATCTGCTAATGGTAGCATTAGGAATTCATTTCAACTTTTTTTCTTCAGATGTTATTAATGCCAACGATAGTTTATGAAATGAAATTACGTTTTCCAATAATTGAATTGGATCTAACAGTTAATCAATCAAGTACAGCTATAGATTAACACCAGATTTATGGCTAAAAGCAGGACTCATTGCTAATGGAAAATACACAAAAGCAGAACCAAAAGTAGATTATTGCCTTTATCCTACATCACAAAGGAACCTTTCTTTTGGAATAATTTAGGTGCCGATAAACATGCAAATTTATCATTTAAAGGGCTAGATTTTGTATATGGCACGCATTTAAGATTTATTTACTATAATGAAAAAAATACCACAGAAAACCCAGCGATTCCAGTTGATCAAAGGACAATAACATACAACACGTACAACGCAGGAATTGGCTTTACCTTGGGTCTTTACTACAACTTTAGTGATAAATTTGCAATTGGTTCAGAATTGAATCCTTACATAGATTATTGGTATACAAAAAATAACGATGATTACGGAACAAAATATAAAGGTTACGAATACGATATACTTGGGAATGTATCGATTATCTCATTAAAATTCAGATGGTGACAAGTAAATAATAAAAGCGCAACCCGAGGGTTGCGCTTTTATTTTATCTAATATCTAAATTCTAGTTTCTTCAGTCTTCTTTTACTTCTTTTTCTTCTGTACTTCTTGTTGACGCTTAGCCATATCTTCCAAACGTGTCTGCCATTTCGATTTAGTCACCGGCTTTTTAGCATTCTCGTGGAGTTTTGCAAGTATAGCCTCATCGTCTACAAACTGACGCATAAGGTAAGTTTGTCCAATGGTAAATAAGTTCGAAAGGAAATAGTAGTAGCTCAAACCCGAAGAGTATCCGTTGAACCAGAATAACATCATCAATGGCATCATATAGGTCATCATAAACTTCATACCTGGCATTTGAGCATTGGTATCGCCCATTTGATCGGCATTCATTTTTGATGTGATAAATAATGCCGCAGCCATTAATAGGGTAAACAAACTGATATGATCGCCATACCATGGAAGTTTAAATGGCAAACTAAGTATTGAATCGTAGGCAGAAAGGTCATCGGCCCAAAGGAATCCCTGCTGACGCAACTCAAACGATGCGGGGAAGAAACGGAACATCGCGATAAGGATTGGAAACTGGATAAGTATTGGAATACATCCGCCCATTGGATTTACGCCAACCTTCTTGTAAAGGCCCATTATAGACTGTTGTTTCTTCATCGCATCCTCTTTCTTGGGATACTTCGCATTAATCTCATCAACCTGTGGCTTTAGAACCCGCATCTTGGCTGAACTGAGGTACGATTTATAGGTAAGCGGGAATAAAACTAGTTTTATTAGAACCGTTAGCAAGAAAATTATCAATCCGTAACTCGAAATAAATCGGCTGAAAAAATCGAAAACGTTAATTACTATATACTTGTTGATCCATCGAACAATATTATGCCCAAGCGGAATAACTTTCTCAAAGTCCATCTCATACTTTTTAAGAGTTTTGTAGTGATTTGGACCAAAGTAGAAGTTAAATCCAATGGTTTCGGAATTCTCATTCTTGAAAGGAATCGAAATTCTTGATGAGAACGAACGAACATGCTTGCCATCATTTAAATCGGCAAACTTTAAATCGGCATTTAGGAAATGCTCATTGGCCACCAGAATCGACGAAAAGAATTGCTGCTTAAAGTCAATCCACTTCAGCTTGGTTGTGATCTCCTTTTTGGTTTCCTGACCTCTTCCGCTCAATTCTTCATAGTCATCATTTAAGAAATGGTAGGCAATTGTTGTATATGTTTTTTCATTTTCGTATCCTTTTTCTAATCGAGGAACATTAACATCCCAAAGCAAATCAATTGATCCCATGGTTCCGCTAATGGTTTTGCTCATCCCATTGAACTTGATATTAAAGCCAACCAAGTAACTATCGGGTTTAATTGAGTATACATAGTCAATATAGGATGAGTCGGCCGTTAGCAACCTCATAGTAACAGCTGTAGAATCGGAGTTAGCTGAAACTACTGAATCTGCAACAGAAGGAGTAAAATACAGATTGTTGGTTTGGATATTGTTATTATTTCCCCAGAACTGAAGTCCAAAGGTATTCTCATCGCCATTGAAAAGGACAAGAGGGTCGCCCGAGTAGGTCTTATAATTTTTAAGTTCAACGGAATAAATTCTACCACCCAACGTAGATAGCTTAACCTTCATAAGGTTATTCTCCAAAGTGATAAAACGTTTTTCGCCTTCAATTGCTTTTGCAAAAGAGCCCATCTGTGCCACAACTTCTTGTTTCTTCACAGAATCTGCCATAACAGCCTTTTGCTTTGCGTCCTCTTCTGTGCGTTTGCGTTGAATCTCAGCCTGAACAGTAGCCAACGAATCAGCTTTGCGTTGCATTGCGGCTTGTTCCTCTTTCGATGGCCGACTTAAAATTCCAAAGCCAATCATTATCACAAAAATCAGAACCAAGCCAATAATTGTATTCCTATCCATTTGTTATGTTCCCGTTTTTTTTCGTTAGTAAGATAAATAAAAAAGCCACCCAAAGTACAGGGTGGCGCAAAGGTAATAAATTATATCTTTTTTACTTGTTAAAATTTAGGGCAGCTTTCACAAAATCTACAAAAATTGGATGAGGCTTTAGAACGGTGCTGCTATACTCAGGATGGAATTGAACCCCAACAAACCATGGATGCGAGGGAATTTCCATTATCTCAACCAAGTTTGTATCAGGATTAACACCTACTGCCATCATTCCAGCATTCTCGAACTGCTCTAGGTAGTGGTTATTGAACTCGTAACGATGACGGTGACGTTCCTGAATATCCGTTTTATGATATGCATTGAATGCTTTTGTATTTTTTTTAACATGACAAGGGTATGCCCCCAACCTCATAGTGCCTCCCATATCGGTGATTCCTTTTTGAGCCTCCATAATGTCAATCACTGGGTATGGAGTATTCCGAACCATCTCGGTTGAATTAGCCTCTGCGAAACCCAAAACATTTCTTGCAAACTCAACAACAGCACATTGCATTCCTAAGCATATCCCTAAAAATGGGATATTGTTCTCACGTGCATATCTTATTGCTATAATTTTACCCTCAATACCTCGATGTCCAAATCCAGGCGCAACGAGAATTCCTTTTAAATCGCCTAGCTTTTCAACTACATTGGAACTATTTAGATCCTCCGATTGAATTAGCGATAATTCAACTTTGCATTCATTTGCCGCGCCTGCGTGTATAAACGATTCTACTATCGATTTGTATGCATCGGGCAACTCTACATATTTACCAACAAGTCCAATCTTAACTCTCGATTTTGGATTCTTAAGAATGTTCACAAACTTATTCCAATCGTCGAGTTTGGGTTCTCCCTTGGGTTCAAGGTTAAGTTTTCGGATAACGGTTGAATCCAACTTTTCTTTCTGCATCAACAGGGGAACCTCATAAATCGTCTTAACATCGATTGATTCAACAACAGCCTCAGGTTCAACGTTACAGAATAGGGCAACTTTTTTGCGGAGATCTTGGCTCAATGTTTTCTCTGTGCGTAGCACCAACACATCGGGTTGAATACCGTTCTCTAGTAAAACTTTTACTGAATGCTGAGTTGGTTTAGTTTTCAACTCACCCGAAGCCGATAAAAAAGGAACGAGTGTTAAATGAATGAAGGCCGAATTAGTTGGCCCCAACTCCCATCGCAGCTGACGAACCGCCTCTATATAGGGTAAAGATTCAATATCGCCAACTGTTCCTCCTATTTCGGTAATTACAACGTCTAGTTTATTCTTAGTTCCAAGCAGTTTTATTCTTCGCTTAATCTCATCGGTAATATGGGGGATAACCTGAACGGTTTTTCCCAAATAATCGCCATGCCGTTCCTTGCTAATAACCGTTTGGTAAATTTTACCAGTAGTAACATTGTTGAGCTGAGATGTTGGAATATTTATGAAGCGCTCGTAGTGCCCCAAGTCCAAGTCGGTTTCTGCGCCATCCTCGGTAACATAGCACTCACCATGCTCGTAAGGATTTAATGTTCCTGGATCGACATTAATGTAAGGATCGAGCTTTTGGATGGTAACCGAGTAGCCTCTGCTTTGCAGCAATTTTGCAAGCGATGCAGAGATAATTCCCTTACCCAGTGACGAAGCAACTCCACCTGTTACAAAAACATACTTAGTACTCTGTGGCATGATTTCTACATTTAATTGATTAGTTATCGTTAATTTAAAAAGTTAAAGGTTGAAAAGTGATGAGTGAAAAGTGATAAGTTAAAAGTACAAACTAAAAACTCCACAAAATACACCAACACATTCAACCAAAAACTATGTCTAAAAAGGCTCCTAATCGAGCTGATCTATCATTTTAATTTTTTCCTCTAAAAGCACGATTTCTTCTTTCGCTTTCTTAATTTTCCGTTCCACCTCTTGAATCATAGCCTCAGCATTTTTTGTGCGGGCAAAGAATCCGATATTGTTCTCCCACAAGGCTATATCATTCTCCAACTGACGAAGACGATTGAAAAGTTTATCGCGTTCATTCCTCAACTTATTCTCCTGACGAGTATTGCCATGAGCACCATCTATTTTAGATTTAAAACGTAACAGGTTCCGCTTTCCTTCCTCAATGTTCAACTGCTCAAAATGCTTATTAATAGCGGTTCTGTAACGTTTCTGAATTTCTTCTTTTTGTTTAATAGGAACAAATCCAATTTCAGCCCAACGGCGCTGAAACTCTTTAAGAGCAGATAACGTTGCCTCAACATCCTCGGAAATTACAAACGACTCAATCTCCGCAATTAACGCTTCTTTTGCTTTAAGATTATTATCGTAGCTGTTATCAATCTTCGAAAAATGCTGCGATTTTTGATTGAAGAAATGGTCGCAGGCTGCACGGAATCGTTTCCAAAGTTCCTCGGAATGCTTACGTGGCACTGGGCCTATTTCTTTCCAGCGTTTCTGAAGATTAATTAAATCCTCGGTTGTTTTTTTCCACTCATTGCTATCCTTTAGACTTTCTGCTTGAATGCAAAGCTCGGTTTTTAGCTGTAGATTATTTTGTTGAACTTCACGAGCGTCAACATAGAATTCACGTTTATGACCAAAAAACGAATCACAAGCGGTTCGAAAACGTTCGTAAATCTTATTATTGTCCTTTTTAGGGGCAAAACCGATGGTTTTCCATACTTTCTGGAGTTCAATCATCTCCTTGGAGCGCTGATTCCAATCCTTGTTACTCTTAATCACCATCGATGCAAGCTCTTCGGCTTTTTCGCAGAGCAATGTTTTGGCATCAAGATTTTTCTTTTGCTCATCGCGTAAGCCTTCAAAATGTTCCTGATGTTTCTTGTTGATCTTGGCCGTTGCTTCTTTAAATCGCTCCCAAATTTCGTTTTGATTTTCGCGGGGAACTGGGCCTATCTCACGCCACTGCTCATGGTATTTCTGTAACTTTTTAAACGCATTAACAATCGATGGTTCAAGTAACAGTTCTTCGGTTTTCTCGCAAAGATTTATTTTTTCCTCTAAATTCTTCTTAAGATCAAGATCGCGTAAATCTTTATTAATCTTTACAAAATCGTAGAAATTTTGAACATGATGATGGTAATTTTCCCATAAATCGTTTAGGTTTGCCTGTGGAATAGGCCCAATCTCCCTAAATTTTTGTTGAAGTTGACGGAATTCCTGAAAAGTTCTATTTACGTCTTCCGAGCTATTAACTAACTCTTTAATTTGCTCAATAATTTGAAGTTTTTGCTCTAAATTATTTTGCTTTTGCAGCTCTGCATCATGGTTATACTTTGTTCGCTCATCGCGATACTGTTTTAGCAACTCTTTAATCTGAATTTCAGCGTTATCTTCAGGAGCAACGTATTGGGCAATATCACCACCCGCATCTACAAATGCTTTTCTCAAACGCTCAACCTCAGCCTTGTGCTTACGGTAGAAAATACTCTTAATACTCTCAACCTCTGCTTTTACTTTAAAAATAGGTTTCTCGCTTAGCAGCTGTTTTAATGTTTGAACCAATTCATCCTTGGTTAAATTTGAAAAATCAACATTGATTTTTTCACCGTCCTCTTCGTCAATGCTAGAATCGTCCTCTTCCTCCTCTTCGGGCAGTGTCTCATCATCAAGGTCTATTGGTTGTAAAGTTACATCTATCTCCTCATCATCAATATGGGAAATCGCAACGCCTTCGGTAACTTTTGATTCTTGTGCTTGTTGGTTCAAGCCTACACTTTCATTGGAAGTAGCCCTCGCATCTTCAGCATTGCTGAAGTTCTGATCCTTAGGATCATTCAGATCGTTAGTGTTCATAAATTTAAAATTATCAGTAACACAGTAAAATAGCACAAAAAATTCAACTGAATTTTGCTCACGAAAATAAGCATAATAGAGTAATGCTCAAATTATTTAACGTAAAACTATTCTGTAAATGTTGAAATTTATATTGATTAAAAAGTAGAAGCCAGAACGGGTGCTGTAGATTGACGATGGAAGATTGGTTAGAATATGGAGAAGTTAGAGGAAGTTAAAAAAAGTTTGAGGAGTGGTGTAGAAAAGAAAAAACGTGAGCCAAAATCGACACACGTTCAAACCAAACCTAAACCTAATCAAAAACTATTGCAAAATGGTAATTTACTTAATCAACTTGTTATTATATCTTCTATACTCCGTCAGCAATTAACTGATGCTAATTGATCTTGGTTGCTGAGGCTTTGCCTCCTCCTTCTTGTGCAGAACAATGGTTAAAATACCATTATCGTAACGAGCCTCAATTTTATTTGTATTTATTGTTTTGCCAACCACAAAACTTCGCTCAAACGAACCGTTATAGAATTCGCAACGAGTAAAGTTTTCACCTTCAACCTTGTTTTGTTCTTTCTCAACAGAAATATTAAGAACTTCGTTCTCAATATTTACCTTGAAATCTTCCTTTGAGTAGCCAGGAGCCGCAACCTCAATGCGATAACGATCTGACTCCTCAATAATATTTACAGCAGGATAATTTCTTATGCCATCGTTCAAACCATTAAAGGTTCTAAAAAAGTTATTCAAATCGAATCCGTTGTACCTCCTCGAGGTTAACATTTCAGGATCATAGAAACGTACTAGTGTCATAGTTTTTTATTTTTATTGATTAATAATTTTGTTGTTTTAACTTTTCTGATCGAATTTTATACCAAAGCACAAAAACGGCCACTTTGACACTTTTAAAATATACCATAAGACATAATGACATATATTAATTTAGCAACAAAACATTAAATATCTATTTATCAGATATATAAATCCATAACATTTGTATCAAACATCCATATTAATTCTTGCTACTTCCATCTTCTCACTTTTCGCTTTTTAAAACTACCTTTGCACCAGAATAAATATCGTAGAATGAGAATCGACATTATCACCGTACTACCAGAGTTGCTTGAAAGTCCGTTAGGACATTCAATAATAAAACGTGCACAGAAAAAAGAACTTGTGGAAATTAAGTTCCACCATTTACGCGATTATACACACAACAAGCACCGTACTGTGGACGATTACGCCTTTGGCCCCGATGCGGGAATGGTGCTAAAGGTTGAGCCTATTTTTGAGGTCATCGAAAAACTAAAATCGGAACGTGAGTACGATGAGATAATATACACTTCGCCCGATGGCGAGCCTATGACACAAAAACTAGCCAATCACCTCAGCACTAAAAAAAATATACTCATACTCTGCGGACATTACAAAGGAGTAGACCATAGGGTACGCGAACATTTAGTAACCCGTGAAATATCCATTGGCGATTACGTACTCTCCGGCGGAGAACTTGCCGCCGCAATTATTGTGGATAGCGTTGTACGATTAGTACCTGGGGTTCTTTCCGATGAAACCTCGGCCCTCACCGATTCTTTTCAGGATGGTTTACTTGCACCTCCTGTCTATACCCGTCCAGCAGAGTTTAATGGCTGGAAAGTCCCAGAAATACTGGTATCAGGTAACTTTAAGGAAATTGAGAAATGGCAAATGGAGCAGGCCGTTGAACGCACGCGAAAACTAAGACCAGGATTGTTAGAGGAATAGACTATTTTGAATCTTGCGCAACAGACTGTAGGCTAATTGACCGTGCGACTATTCGGCCAGTACATGGGTTTATTTTAACTTTTACTACCTAATTTTTACAGAGCCTAAACATCCACTCCTGTGCCTCGAACTTTCCGTACTGATGCGAAGTAGAAAAGCACTTACACGCTTCTTTTAACTCCCCAAGATTGTAAAGAGCAACTCCCTTGTAGAAGTATGAATCAGCAATGTTGTACTCATTAATTATTGCAAAATCCAATTCGGCTATCGCCAATCGCATCTGTTCTGTTTTAATATAGACCAACCCTCGCAAGTATCTATACTTGGGACTATTTGGATTTGTTTTAGAAAGTTTTGCCAAAGCAAAAAGAGCATCAACATATTGACCTACATCATACGCTAATTGCGAAAGAAGTTCTATTGCTCTTGTATCATTTGGATAAAAATCTAAGTAATACTTAACATCCTCTAATCCATTGGCCGATTGCCCCATCGCGTTGTATATATTTGCTCTCATCAACCTAAATCTAGGATTCTCCCCCGATTGTTCAATTGCATCATCCATCTTTTTTATCGCAAGTTGGTATTGTTTTCTTGCCATCAAAGTTTGAGCAATTTTTACAAGGTAAGCAGGATCCTTCTTGCTTTTCTGGTAAGCAATACTATAATCATCGGCAGCAGCAGTTAGATTATCCATATTAAAGTATGCATCTCCACGCAATTCATAAAGAACATACCGGCTCTTTATCCCTTTAATCCTAACATTGAGTAAATCGAGAGTTTCCTCGTAGTTTTGATTCGAATTAAAATATTCGGCATCGGCAATGGCCTTATCGAGCGGAGTATACCAATCTTTACTCCAGAGATTTTTCCAACTTATGGTGTTATGGTATTTTTCAAATGCACTTTCTAGCAGAATTGTGCTTTCTTTCTCTCTTTGAACCGATTCTAGATTCTTTCTTAACCACTCAAAACAGTTTGCTGTATCACCAATTATGCAGTAAGTTTTAGCTAACCTATAGCTTGCTGAGCCAGACCTTACCGATTCCGATTTAGAAAAACACTCTATAGCATCAGCATAATTCTCGTTTAACAAGAATGCATCACCAATTCCTATCGAATACTGAAACCTCATTGGCTTCAGCGCTTTGCAGGAATCAGCCCACTGCAAGGCTTTTGCTCGGTCCTGCATATCAATTGCTGCCTGGAGTCGATAATAGGCTTCAGGCATTTGTTGAGCATTTACGCGAAGTATACCTATTCCAAAGAAAAGAAATGCTAATATAATTCGATGGTTCAAAGCCTACTTATTTAATATTAAAAAAAGAAGATTCCTCTCTATCGTTCGGAATGACAAGATCTACTTTCGAAGTAGGTTTTTAACCTTACTAATCTCCATAAAGGTTGCACCGTTGCTTGGCCCAAAACTACCTCCAATAATCAGCACCATATCCTCCGAGGCTATTTTACGGCGTTCAAGCATTAGCCCAATTGCGTCGGTTAAAAAGTGGTCGCGCGATTGGCGTGGTTCCATATAAACCGCCTCAACACCATACGACAAAGCCAAATGGCGCATCACATTAGGTTTATAGCAAATAGAATACACCGGAATCCTTCCACGAAATGCCGCCAAGTAACGGCCAGTCCGCCCTGTAAGGGTATCAACAATAATAGCTTTTATGGGTAGCGAGGAGCAAGCTCTAACCGCAGAACGGGCAAGCGTTGCGGTAATTTCGTTATTAACTCTAACCAAGTTCAGTGTGTGGTCAGGCTCAAGAACTTCCTCCACCTCACGAGCAACGCTGGTCATTGCCTGAACCGATTCTAAAGGATATGCCCCGTAGGCAGTTTCTCCACTAAGCATAATAGCATCGGCACGTTGGTAAATAGCATTGGCAATATCACTAATCTCAGCACGGGTTGGCCTTGGATGCTCAATCATCGTGTGGAGCATTTGCGTAGCAATAATTACTGGCTTTTTACTCTCTATACATTTTTTAACCAGCCTACGTTGAACAATTGGAATTTTTTGGGCAGGAATCTCAATACCCAAATCGCCTCGAGCAACCATAATTCCATAGGCGTGGTCAAGAATCTCATCAATATTATCGACTCCTTGCTGATTCTCAATTTTTGCGATAATCTTAATTTGACTATTATGCTGATGAAGAATCTCCTTTATCTCCATCACATCGTGCTTGCTACGAACAAAGCTATGGGCAATAAAGTCCAAGTCGTTATCAATGGCAAACTTCACAAAGTCTTTATCCTTCTGAGTTAGCGATGGAAGATTGATGTGTACATTCGGCAGATTAACACTTTTACGAAGCTTAATCATTCCACAGTTCATCACTTCGCAGAAAAGCGTAGTTTCGCTTTTCTCAAGAACCTTAAGTTCAAGTTCACCATCGTCAATAAGAAGTGAGTTTCCAACAGGAACTTCCTTTGCAATGTTGGCATAGCTTACATAGACTGTATCGCCATCCGATGCTCCTTCGGGATTTCCAATAATTTTGATTTTATTACCTGTTTCAACCTTAATTTCGGAACCTAACGACGATGTACGGATTTCAGGTCCCTTCGTATCAACTAAAATTGCAATGCTATCTGAAACTTCTCGAATCTTGTCAATAACTGACCTGGCTGTTTCCTGATTCATATGAGCCGTATTTAAACGAGCAACATTCATTCCAGCATTGTAGAGACTTCTAATGAAGTCAACATCGCAACGTTTGTCCGATATGGTGGCAACAATCTTAGTTCGTTTTAGCATATAGTATGGTTTTTATAGTGCAAAATTACTTAAGTTATGGAATTATTGATATGGTGACTGTGTTTTAGTAACAATAAGGTATGCAAACGTTAACTTTCATATTAATTTTACAATTTGATGTTTGTTTTTTCTACATTCTCGTAAATGTTTCGATTCTATTCATTCACTAAATTTTAAATAATCATTAAAACTTTATTTTTACTTTCTTTGTACTGCTTTTGCTGCCAAATAAAATATAAATCTAGAATCTGCATATGGGTTGGAGTGCTGCTATTGACGATTATATTAGTTTTTTGAGGGTGGAAAAATCCCTTTCGGAGAATTCCGTTTCGGCCTATAAAACCGATATGGAAAAGTTGCACTTGTTTGCCGATAGTATAGGAGTTGAACCAGAGTCAATAACCCACGACCATTTACAAAACTTTCTTGCATACTTGCACGATTTGGGATTGAATAAACGTTCACAATCCAGAATTCTATCAGGTGTTCGTGGTTTTTATAAATACCTACTCATTGAGGAAGTTATCGATAATGATCCTACAGAACTTATAGAATCACCAAAAATTGGGAGGAAACTACCGGAGTTTCTAACAATTACGGAGATTGATGCAATGCAAGCAGCCATTGACCTTAGCAAATCCGATGGTCATAGAAATAAGGCTATTATTGAAACGCTTTACAGTTGCGGGTTGCGGGTTTCGGAGTTGGTAAACCTAAAACTAACCGAACTTTTCTTTGATGATAGTTATATCCGTGTTATTGGTAAAGGGAACAAGGAGCGCCTTGTTCCAATTGGCCATAAGGCCATAAAGGATATCAACCAGTACCTGCAGCAACGCAACGATGTAAACTCCAGAATTGACGAGGAGTATAAGAACATTGTTTTCCTTAATCGTTGGGGACGGCAGTTGACCCGCGAGATGGTCTTTACAATCATCAAGAAATACGCTAAACTCGCGGGTATCACCAAAAATATTAGTCCACACACGCTTCGCCATTCGTTTGCTACACACTTGGTTGAGGGCGGTGCCGATTTAAGGGCTGTTCAGGAGATGTTGGGGCACGAATCAATTCAAACTACCGAAATCTACACTCATTTGGATAGGGAATACCTTCGCGAGACAATTCTAAAATTCCATCCTAGGAAGTAAAATCCTAATACAGCGTTATTCTTAATGATTTATATCAATTCCAATTATTTGAATTGATTTCATGTGTTTAAATAGTTGTTTAGGTTTCTGAATGTAAGTGGTGTCTATTTCTGAATTTATGTTTGATAACGAGTGTGCACACATGGAATATCCATATTTTATTAATTGCGTTTGGTGTAAATTATTACATGGATATTTTATACATTAGCAGGTGTAATTATTTTGGTTAACACTTCTAATTCTTATAGTTATGGATTCATCAGAAAAAATCATTAAAACTTTATCGTCGGCTGGCAAACCTATGAAAGCTGGCGAAATCGCCGAAGCATCGGGAGTTGAAAAGAAAGAGGTTGACAAGGTTATCAAGAAACTTGTAACCGATGGCAAACTTCACTCTCCAATGCGTTGCTTCTACGATATCAAAAAGTAACAATTTACTTATTTTATGTAAGGTGATTGAGATATCAATCACCTTTTTTATTTCAGTATAAAAATATACTACTGACTATCAATTATATAGTATTTTTAAATAACATATGTTATAACAAATAATGTTATAACTTGTTACTAGTGTAAATTAACCAAAAACAAGTTATAATATGGACTCAAGAAAACTATTTACCGAGCGTCGCTCAGTTAACTTTTTCGACACTAGTAAGGATTTAGACCTTCAAACCGTGAAGGATATTTTGAATTTGGCCGTTTACGCGCCATCGGCATTTAACCTACAGCCCTGGAGGGTAATTGTGGTAAAAAGCGAAGCTAATAAAGAAAAACTTTTTGGACTAGCACACAATCAGCCTAAAGTAAAGGAAGCTCCAGTAACGCTTATTTTAGTTGGAAACAAAAATGGTTGGGACAACAATAATCCTGTATGGGACGAGATGCTCAATAGCGTTGGAGGCAACCAGCAAATGGTGGATGGAGCAAAGCAGGCTGCTGCATTTCTTTACGGTTCATCGGACGAACGCAAGCTGAAATTTGCTGAAAGTAACACAGGATTGCTTGCAATGAGTATAATGATAGCTGCAATGGAGTATGGTGTAGATTCGCATCCAATGAGCGGACTAGATTTTGAGGGAATTCACAAGGCTTTTGAACTATCGGAGAACGAAACTGTTGTAATGGCTATAGCGTTAGGATATTACGATAAAAATCAGAATCTTTATCCTCGTCGTCCACGTAGGCAGTTCGACGATATTGCATCAATAATTTAATTATGACACAGAGTTCGAAAGTTACTAATACTTGGAATGAGCGTTATGCGCAGGATGAATATGTGTATGGGAAGCAACCCAACGAGTTTTTTAGGCAACAACTTCAAACCCTTCGGCCAGGTAAAATTCTACTACCTGCCGAGGGCGAAGGCCGAAATGCTGTTTTTGCAGCATTGCAGGGCTGGGATGTAGTTGCATTCGATAGTAGCGTTGAAGCAAAAAGGAAAGCCAATACATTAGCCCAGGAAGTGGGCAAAATAATTGAATATCAAATTAACTCATTTGAAAATTTTAATACCGAGGAGCAATTTGATGCCATAGGTTTAGTTTACGCACACAACCTCAATAGGCAGGAAAATCATAGGAAATTATCGGGTTTTCTCAAAAAAGGCGGGATAATTATTCTTGAGGGATTTAGCAAGGAGCAATTAAATTATAATTTGGGCGGACCAAAGAGCATAGAGATGCTTTTTTCGGTAGATGAACTAAAGTCAGATTATGAAAGTTTTTCGAGTTTGAATATTTGGACAGAAGAGGTAGAACTATCCGAAGGTAATTACCATTTAGGCAAGGCATCGGTGGTTAGAATGGTGGGTGTGAAATAATGAATAATTTAGAATGTAGAATTTAAAATTTTTCACAATGAAAATAGATGATGAAATAAAAGGTAGATTCCGCAACGAGTACCACAGAGGTATTATAAATCTCACCTACACCTTAAACCAACTAAACTATCAATTTTTACAGCTTTTAAAGAAACACAATGTAACGCAACAGCAGTACAATGTCCTTAAAGTGCTCAGAGGATTTAGGAGCGAGGCTCCAGTTTCCATTGGATTTATTAAGGATAGAATGCTCGATAAGAACTCTGATGTAAGCAGAATTGTTGATAAACTCTATGAACGAGGTCTTGTAACCCGATGCGAAAAATCGACCGACCGTAGGCAAAAGGACGTGGATATTTCCGATAATGGTTTAGAACTCTTAGCTGCTATGGACGAGTGCGAAAAGAAGGTCGACACATTGCTTTCTAACTTGACCGAAGATGAGGTCAAACAACTTAATAACCTGCTCGATAAAATTAGGGGATGAAATATGGTTGTTCGTTGATTGTAGATAGTTGTTCGTAAATATAGAATGGAAATCATTTCTTGTCATACCGAGCGAAGCCGAGGGATCTTGATGGTTAATATCTGCCTAAATTAGGGATTATTAGTCAATTAATTCTTAAATAAAAGAGAAATGGGAACAACTATAAATAATTGGGCTGAAGCGATGAATAGTAATGGTTATTCAGAGCAAATTATGCCAGCAATTTTTGTTGGACACGGTTCGCCAATGAATGCCATTGAAAAGAATGATTTTACAAGAAGTTTACAGGCAACAGGCAAAGTGCTTCCTAAACCAAAAGCCATTCTTTGTATATCGGCTCATTGGTTAACAAATGGAACATTTGTAAATGCATCGCCAAAGCCCAAAATGATTTACGATATGTACGGTTTTCCCGAGGAACTTTACCAAGTAAACTATCCAGCCAACGGTGCACCCGAATTAGCAAAGCAAACAAAAGATATTGTTGAAACCATTGATGTGAAGTTAGATTACGATTGGGGTTTCGACCACGGCTGTTGGTCGGTTTTACGCCACTTGTTTCCCAATGCCGATATTCCAGTTTACGAAATGAGTATCGATTACAATCAGCCAATGCAGTACCATTACGATTTAGCAAGATACTTGAAAAAACTAAGAGAGAACGGGGTGCTTATTGTTGGTAGTGGCAATATTACTCATAATCTCCGGCTCGTAAATATGACCGATATAAACGCTAAACCTGTTGATTGGGCATTAGAGTTTGATTCTAACATTAAGATACTTCTCAATGAGTCTAATCATCAGGGATTAATTGATTTCCATAAGATTGGAAGTTCTTCTCGGTATGCCGTTCCAGAGCCAAGTCACTATATTCCATTAATATACATCGCTGCGCTCCAATCCAGACAAGATAACCTATCGTACTTCTACGAGGATTTCCACTACGGAAGCCTTTCTATGCGATGCGTAAAGATTGGTTAAAAGCGAGTTCTTGCAACGTAAAAATCCATCACGATGTCAAAATGACAACAATAACGCTCGTTTTAGGTCATTTTGTCTTTATTTTTTGATTGGCAACCATTTTGATAACTAGATAATAGACAATTAGTGTGATGTCGAATATTTAGTATCAAAATATATGAACCTGAATAATTTTACAATCAAATCGCAGGAGGCAATTCAAAAAGCCTTTGAGATTGCCCAAGGATTCAACCATCAAGCAATTGAACCAGCCCATATCCTTAAAGGTGTGCTGGAGCAAACCGAGAATATTACGGGTTATTTACTCCGTAAGTTGGGTGTTAACCCTTCAACCTTCGATGCTGTTTTGGACAGAATGCTCGAATCGTACCCTAAGGTTTCGGGTGGAGAGCCCTATCTAAGTTCAACATCTAGCAAGGTGTTACAGAAGGCAATGGAATTCAGCAAAGGAATGGGCGACCAGTTTGTGTCCATTGAGCATATTCTTTTGGGATTGATTACCGCTGGCGAGCAAGTTGGACAGATGATGAAAGATTCGGGAATGACCGAGAAGGAGATGAAGTTAGCCATTGCCGAATTGCGTAAAGGGGCCAAAGTTGATTCACAAACCGCTGAGGATACCTACAATGCGCTTAACCGCTTTGCAATTAACCTTAATGAGATGGCTCGTAGCGGTAAACTTGACCCGGTTATTGGCCGCGACGATGAAATTCGTCGTGTTTTACAAATTCTATCGCGTAGAACCAAGAACAATCCTATTCTAATTGGCGAGCCGGGTGTTGGTAAAACAGCCATTGCCGAAGGCATTGCTCACCGAATTGTGAATGGCGATGTCCCCGAAAACCTTAAAACAAAGCAACTATTTTCGCTCGATATGGGCGCGCTGGTTGCAGGAGCTAAGTATAAGGGCGAATTTGAGGAACGTTTGAAATCCGTTGTAAAGGAAGTTATAGCCGCTGAGGGCGAAATAATCCTTTTTATTGATGAAATACATACTCTTGTTGGTGCAGGAAAGAGCGAGGGTGCAATGGATGCCGCAAATATTCTAAAACCAGCCCTAGCCCGTGGCGAGTTGCGTGCAATTGGCGCAACTACATTCAACGAGTATCAGAAGTACTTTGAAAAGGATAAAGCGCTGGAGCGCCGTTTCCAGAGCGTTGTTGTGGACGAGCCTCTTCCAATGGATGCAATCTCTATACTCCGAGGATTAAAGGAACGGTACGAGAATCACCATAAAGTGCGAATCAAGGACGAGGCCATTATTGCTGCGGTTGAACTATCGAACCGATATATCACCAACAGATTTTTACCCGACAAGGCCATTGACCTTATTGATGAGGCTGCAGCAAAGTTACGATTGGAGATGAACTCTGTTCCTGAGGATATTGATGAGATTGAACGTAGAATAAGGCAGCTGGAGATTGAACGTGAGGCAATTAAGCGCGAGGGCGATAAGCAAAAGCTCGATGAACTCTCACGAGAGATTGCTGAGTTGAACGAGGAGCGCGTTAAACTTCGTGCTAAATGGCAAAGCGAGAAAAACATCATCGATAAAATTCAGCATAATAAACAGGAGATTGAAAACCTCCGCTTTGAGGCCGAGGATGCTGAACGCCGAGGCGATTACGGCAAAGTTGCCGAAATTCGTTATGGCCGAATTAAGGAAGCCGAGAACGAAATAGAACGATTTAAAAAGGAGTTAATGTCAGTTCAATCGGATTATGCCTTGATTAAGGAGGAGGTTGATGCCGAGGATATAGCCGAGGTTGTATCGCGATGGACTGGCGTTCCTGTTAGCCGAATGCTACAGAGCGAAAGGGAGAAACTACTTCACCTTGAGGATGAGCTACACAAGCGTGTGGTTGGACAAAACGAAGCCATAGCTGCTGTTTCCGATGCCGTTCGTCGAAGCCGTGCAGGATTGCAGGATGCAAAACGCCCAATAGGTTCGTTTATTTTCCTTGGAACCACAGGTGTTGGTAAAACTGAACTAGCAAAGGCGTTGGCCGAGTTCCTGTTCAACGATGAGAACCTTATGACTCGAATTGATATGAGCGAGTATCAGGAACGTCATTCGGTATCGCGATTGGTTGGAGCGCCTCCAGGGTATGTTGGCTACGATGAGGGCGGGCAACTCACCGAGTCGGTTCGTCATAAACCCTACTCCGTGGTGCTGCTCGATGAGATTGAAAAAGCGCATCCCGATGTTTTCAACATCCTTTTACAGGTGCTCGACGATGGCAGGCTAACCGACAACAAGGGTCGCACGGTCGACTTCAGGAACACAATCATCATAATGACCTCAAACATTGGTTCGCATATCATTCAGGAAGGATTCTCTGCAATTGGCAAAAACAACTCCGATGAAGTTTTTGAGAGAACTAAACAACAGGTATTTGAACTGTTGAAACAATCGATTCGACCCGAGTTTATAAACCGAGTGGATGAGATTATAATGTTTACTCCACTAAATAAGCAGGAGATTAGCGATATTGTTAATATTCAGTTCAACCGAATCAAGGAGATGTTGCTGCAGAACGATATCAATATCGAAATCACTAAAAATGCCATTGAATGGATATCAAGTGCTGGTTTCGACCCTGTTTACGGAGCACGACCAATTAAACGGTTGATGCAGAAGTTCATCCTAAACGAACTCTCAAAGCAAATGCTTGCTGGAAAGGTTGATAAGGAAAAGACTATTACTGTGGATTATGTAGGAGGAGATGTACTTGTATTTAGTTGATAGTTAATAGAAAAGAACTTTATTGTTGTTGGAAATGAGTTCTATACTATCAATTGTTGATGAATCCTTTATTTTACTTGATTAAAGAACATAACTCTTCACGAACAACTAATAACAATACAACTTCATAAACTCCAAAAACAAAACAATTTTATTTTCTTAAACGATCAACTAGCAACTATCAACTAACAACTAAAAATGGCTATCTTTATTGATTGTGAAAATCGTTCCAATAAATGAGCAAACTAGTTGTATATAAAGCCTCTGCTGGTTCAGGTAAGACCTTTAGGTTGGCCGCTGAGTATATAAAAATGGTGGTGGTTGACCCGTTGTCGTACAAAAAAATATTGGCGGTTACATTTACCAACAAGGCTACAGCCGAGATGAAGGAGCGAATTCTATTCAAACTCCACGGCTTAGCCAATGGCAATGAGCCCGGAATGCTTGAGGTGATTATTGCAGAAACAGGACTTACAAAGGAAGCTATCCAGTTTAAGGCTAAAGAGGCTCTATCCAACATCCTTCACGATTACTCAATGTTTAGCGTTAGCACAATCGATAGTTTTGTGCAGCGGGTTATTCAGAATTTGCTCTGGGAGATTGGTTTTCATGGTAACAACGATTTACGCTTGGAGTACGAGTCCATTGTAGAAAAGGCTGTTGACCGTTTACTCGACAGCAGCTCCGAGGATGTGGCGCTATTTGAGCGTTTTCAAGGTATGATTTACGAGCAACTGGAGGAAGACAAAAGTCCCGATATCCGAAAAATGCTCATTGGTTTGGGGATGAATCTTTACTCAGAGCAGTTCCGCTTGCTTAGCAAGGAGCAACTGGAATTAATGGGTAGCAAGGAGCTTATTACAGCCATTGCCGATTATTCCAAGGCTAAAATTGATGAAATTGCCAACGAGATAGGTTCCAGAGGAAAGGCTTTAGTAGAAGATATTGCCAAGAATGGTTTCTCTATTGATGATTTTTCGAACAAGAACTCTGGTGTTTACGGTTTTATTTCAAAGTGCGCAAAGTTTAAGCCATATAACGAGATTTTTGAAGTTGGAAAGCGTACCCTTGATGCTCTTGAAACACCAGATGGCGATAATTGGGTTAGCAAAGATTTTGTGAAGAAGAATCCAGGACGAGCAGGGTTGCTTCTGGAGAATATTGCCAAAAGTTATCATTCTCAACTTTTGTCGATTGTTCAGTATATGGAGAATAACAAAACCGAGTACTACACAGCATTATCGGTAAGCAAAAATTTGGACACATTAACTGTTTTCAACGATATCCGCGATAAGGTTAAGGAGATTTTGGCAGAGGAGAATGCAATGATTCTGGCCGATAGCGGCCCATTGCTTCGCGAATTTATAAAAGGAAACGATGCTCCCTTTGTGTACGAGAAGATAGGTACACGCTACGATTGCTTTATGCTCGATGAGTTTCAGGACACATCGGTAATTCAGTGGCACAACTTTAAACCGCTTATTGGGAACAGCCTAGCGCAGGACGAGTTCAGTATGGTGGTGGGCGATGTTAAGCAGGCCATTTACCGTTGGCGAAATAGTGATTGGCGTATTCTTGCCAACCAAATTGAGAACGATTTCTCAGTTGATGCCCGGAACCTCACAAAGAATCATCGAAGTCTATACCAAATTGTTGAGTTCAACAATAATTTCTTTACGAAAACTTCACAATTCCTGATTGATTGGACCAAGAATCTTTGTGGCGATGATATATCGGACGAGTTGCTTGCGCTAGTGTCGAAAGCGTACGAGAATCCTACGCAGGAATGCAAGTATTCCGATAAAACTTCAGGTTTTGTTGAAATTACGCACTATTCAACCTGTAAGGATGATGTTGAGGACGAACTTTTGTTTCAAAAGTTCGATAAGTTGATTCCCGATTTGGTGAATCGTGGGTACAGCATTGGCGATATTGCAATTCTTATTCGCAGGAAGAGTGAAGGAAAGCGGATTGCAGATATTTTGCTATCGCTTAAACATAAATACCCCGAAAAGGCTCACCTTTTCAATGTGGTAAGCCAGGATGCCTTGCAGTTAAGCGCTTCGCATGCAGTGCAACTTTGCGTTGCCGCAATGAGGCTGATTCTGAATTCAACCGATACGCTTTCGGCAGCAATTCTATCTAAGGAGATAATGGTTATTGCAGAGCAGAGCATCGACTGGGAGTTCACCTTCCTGAATTTTGATGTTGAGGCCGAAAAGCAATGGTTAAGTAGTTTGCGAAATTTGCCATTAGTTTCGATGTTCGAGTCAATTCTTCAGCGTTATAACCTGCAAGGCATAACAAAAGAACTACCGTACCTAGCAGTGTTACACGAACAGATTATTGAGATATCGAGGATTGGAGCAGCATCGTTGCCATACTTTGTGGAATGGTGGGAGGAAAAAAAGGGAAGCCTTGCGCTTACAATGCCCGAGAGTGGCGATGCAATCAATATTATGACAATTCACAAATCGAAAGGATTGCAGTTTCCGATAGTTATTGTTCCTTATGCTAGTATCGATATCTTTAAGTTGGATTCGAAGAAATTGCTATGGTTAAATGCAGAAAAAGAGCCCTACTCCAAATATCCTTTATACCCAATTTCCTACGTAAAGCATCTTGGCGATAGCGATTTTAAGGGAGTTTTCCTTGAGGAAAAGGTGCAAACAATGGTTGATAGCATAAATATGCTATACGTTGCATTTACTCGTCCCGAGGAAGAGTTGTATGTGTTTGTTGGTGCTCCAAAGGTGAGTGACGATGCAAAAAACACCTCCGATATTATTTTGCCTCCACTTAATCAGATGAATGCAACTTTAAGTGAGCGAGAAGTTGATGGTGACGAAACGCCCATATCTATTAAAGAATACTCTTTTGGTACGCATCAATCTAAAACAGTAAAAAAGAAAAAAGATGACGAGGAGGTTTGGATTCTGGAGAACTATTCAGTAAGCACAAAACCGCTGAAAATTGCTCAGCAGTTAGAAGCATCGGAGTTTTTCAAGGAGGAGGAATCAAAAATTGTAGCAGGCATTGAGCACGGAAAACTGATGCATAAACTCTTCTCAATGATTATCACTACAGATGATGTTGAGAGTGCGCTTTACTCGCTTAAAAACGAGGGTGTTATAACGGAATCGCAGGTTGAGCCATTGAAGCAAAACGTGAGCAAAGTTCTTGAAAACCAACTTTTTTCGGATTGGTTTTCGGGCAGTTGGACTGTGAAAACTGAAAGCGAAATTCTAACTAAAGGTGCTGCAATTTATCGACCCGACAGAATAATGATACGCGATAACCAAGCAATTGTGGTTGATTACAAATTTGGAGAGCAACTGCCCAAGCATCAAAAGCAGGTTCAGAACTATATGCAGCTAATCAAAGAAATGAATTACGCTGATGTTAAAGGTTATATCTGGTATGCCGATAATGGAACGCTAGTGCCTGTTGGCAGTTGATGGTTGTTCGTTGATTGTAATTATCAAGATAGAATTCAGTTCCAACAACAATTAAGTTCTTTTCTATCAACGAACAACGATGCATATCTCTCACTAACGCCTGCCTGCCGGTAGGCAGGTTCGAGATGACAAGAATGATCAAGTTCTTTACTTTCAACTATCAACTGTCCAATTCCCAAATTCTTTATAAATTGCAAACACAATTATTAAACTAAACCCAATTCAATTAAAATGAGAAAATATTTATTACTTCTAGCGCTTCCGTTAATGGTGGCCTGCGGTCCAAAGGGACCTAAAGAGGCAATTCTTGCCGGTAAATTCATCAATTCGGTCGATACAATGGTTTATGTAACTACTAAAGGTATTACCGATACTGTTTTCTTAGGTAAGGATGGCTCATTTACCTACAAGGTGATGCTAACAACTCCTCATCTCTACAAATTGAATATAAACCGTACCCAAACAATGGTTTATCTGAATCCTGGCGATAGCAGTTATATTGAGTTTGATGTAACCGCACCAATAGATGGGCCTAAATTCTCGGCCGATCAGCAAAAAGTTAACGCCAATATTTTCAATGGAAATAAAGCCCTTAAAGACTTTATGAGCAACTGGCGCGAATTATATTCCCTTAATGCTGATGATTTCAACAAAGAGATTGATTCCCTTCAAAGTGCTGTTAATGCTCATATCGACTCATTAAAAGGCGAAGCCAAGAGTATTGTTGAAATGGAAAAGCAAAGAGCTAACTATGCATTCCTAAATATCCGTTACAACTACCCTGAGTACTTTGCATACCTAAACGGTAAAGAGTTCAACCCCGATAGCGCCGATTACTCGTTCCTCAATCAAGTTGATTTGAATAAAGCCGATCATCTAATGTTTGATGATTATGCTAATCTTGTTAATGGCATTGTAATGACTAAACTCAGCAAATTACCAAACTATAAGGAACTATCGGAGAAACCAGCAAAAGAACGCTTACCTATTATTCTGGGACAAGTAGATAGCATTGTTAACAATCCAACCATGCGCGATTACATTAAGATGAACCTTATGGACGAGGACTTAAACTTTGGCAACTTCTACGAACTTAACGATGTTATACAGAACTACCTTGCAAACTGCCAAACTCCAGAGTATGCTAATCTTGTTAAAACTAAGTTTGACAGGAAAATGCTTTTAGCGCCTGGTGTCCCTGCTCCTGTTTTCAAATACACAGATATTAACGGTAAAGAATTCTCTCTTGAGGATTTTAAAGGTAAATTGGTTTACATCGATTTTTGGGCAACATGGTGCGGTCCTTGCCGTCATGAGTTACCTTTCCTTAAAACCCTAGAGAAAGATTACCATGGAAAGAAGGTCGTTTTTGTAAGCATATCGTTAGACGACAATAAGGGTGCTTGGGAAAAGATGGTTAAGGAACAGGATATGAAAGGCGTTCAGCTGTATGGCGAAGGTGCTTGGAAGTCGTTTGTTGCAACTAACTACCAAGTTCGAGGCATTCCTACTTTCTTCCTAATTGATGCAAATGGTAATATTCTAAAACCAAACGCTCCACGTCCTTCATCTGAGGAAATCCGTCCTTTACTTGAGGAGAATTTAGCAAAACTATAATTGTTAAAAATGATATTATTAGAGACACGCACTTTCGAGTGTGTGTCTTTTTTATTAATGAAACTCAAAAATTAATATCACTATTTTTTACTTTTGCATAGGCTTTCACAAAGAAAGCATTGAACTATGTGTTGGTGTTTGAGCCCTTACGAGCAAGAAAAAGTAAGGGAACTTAAGGAAATAAGGCAAATGAATAACGATTTTGCCTGGATGCTTTGTGATTACTTGAATAACAGTCCCTGCCTTATCACAAAGGAATTGATGGCAAGTGTTAACCCTGAGCGTATATTGTCAGAGGAAACAGTTTATGGGATTCTCCTTTCTGGTTTTTGCGGCCTGAATGTTGAGAATAATGAAAGCGACAGGCAATTTGCCGACAATTACTTCAGGGTTGCACTGAAAAAGTTAGACACAAAGCAATACGCCCAAAATCCGTTTTACCAAAACATCGTAATTCCAAATGTTCAATTTGGCCACTGGGAACTGAAGTACCAAAAATACATGCCCTACGAAACTTTCATCTACAAAGATTATGTTATGAAACCTCACTTCAGGGAAATGCCGAATATTGGATTTTTTGATGAGGAATTCCAATACCCAGTTGTCCTTGAAGATAACCGTGAATGGATGGCAATTAAACCCAGCGAGATTGAAACCTCGCAGGCTGCAATTGATTCGGCGGAAGGGAACGTCATAACATTTGGACTAGGACTCGGGTACTTTGCCTACATGGCTTCACTTAAACATCAGGTAAAGAGCATAACAGTAGTAGAGCACAACTATCAGGTTGTTCAACTTTTCGAACAATATATACTTCCCCAGTTTCAGCATAAAGAAAAGATAAAAATAGTTACTGCCGATGCCTTTGAGTACGCCGAAAAATTGCTGCCACAGGAGAACTTCGATTTTGCCTTTGTGGATCTATGGCACGATGTTTCGGATGGGCTAGATATGTATTTTAAGATGAAAAAGTTGGAAAAATATAATCCTAAAACCAGATTCCTTTACTGGATCGAGGATTCCATTCTATCCAACTTTCGTTGGCAAATTTTTGATTATGTGGTAAGCAATGCGAAATCGTACGACGAGATTATAAAATGCTTAAGCAAACAGTCGTTACAGAAACAGGCAACACTGGAAACCGTTTCATATCATTGGTAAATAGTAAAGTACCCTAATAACCGTTTAAATATTTCAGCATCTTCTATATCGGAACTAAAGTTGCTTTACTATGCTTTGGGTAATGTTTATCGGTCACTCAACGTCACTTGTAACCAATAGGTAACAATTATCGCATCATCCTTATAAAACATAAAATTAATTCCCTGAAATTTGTGTTTAGCATGAACATTGTTGGATCAAAACCCCGCTAGCGCGGATTTTGGCCTCTTTTTTTGTTTTGGGTGGCATGGTATTCTCTTTAATAATTTACAAAATCTACAATGCATTAAAAGTAGTTTGGGGCTGTATTCCCAAAATTGGGAATGGCATAAAAACTCTTTTCAGCGGCATTCCCAAAATCGGGAAGGCCATAAAAACTTTTTAAGATGGCATTTCAAAAATTGAGAAGCTAATAAAAACATTTTATAATGCCATTCCTAAAAAATGGAAAACCACCAAAACTCTTTGCGATGCCATTCCAAAAATTGAGAACTATATAAAAAATCTTTGCGGTAAGCTTCCAAAAATTCGGAATGCGGTAAAAACATTTTTTTATTGCGTTCTCAAAACGGAGAAGGCCATAAAAACTTTTTAAGATGGCATTCCCAAAAATGAGAAGCTAATAAAAACATTTTGGAATGCCATTCTCAAAAATAGGAAAGCCATATTTTTTTTAATTTTCATTAATCACTAATAAAGTATAATCTAAAAACGGAGTAGATGATTTCTTTATTTTTCATATTGGAATTATAGCTGCTTTATTATGCTTTTGCCACCGGTCACTTGTCAACAATAGGTAACAATTATCGCCCCATCCTTATTAAATATAAATTAATTCCCTAAAATTTGTGTTTAGTGTTAATTTTGTTGAATCCGAACGACTTATCGAGTATCTCGATTTTCTTTTACAGCAGGGCAATGCAGGAACTGCACCCGAAATTGCCGATAAACATGGAGTTAGTGAACGTACAGTAATGTCTTACTTTAAGCAGCTGAGTGAGATTAAAGTTCCCGTTATTTACGATTTTGCACACCGAACTTGGAGGTACTCCCGCCCAGGCAGGTTAGCCCTTTGCTTTATTGAGGACGAATCCAATAACCAAAATACTAATACCTCAAACTTCCACCCCTCTATAAGTGTGTTATTAAATATAAAAATATTTACAACCCTGAAAGGCGGTTGCAGGGTTGTCGGTTTACTTTGTATTAACCAATCCATTAAAATAAACTGCGCAGGATGGGATGGTGGGCGGTAACCGAAAAGCCCGGGGGAATCCCTAAGAGTAGGAAAATTAAATTATTTTAGCGATGAAAAGTGTTTTAAGAAAATTCGAAAAAAATAGTATTGATATGTCTAAGATTTATGGAGGAAACGATTATCCTACAGGTATAGCAAGAGCTTATGATTATAATGGGATAATATACACAGGGAAGGAATTCGCAAGAATTAGTTCCGATGGAAGTTGTGTTGAAACATACATTGTTGATGCCCAAGGTTATGAGCATTCTGGAACATTGGTTTGTGATTAATAATGATTTGTAGGTATTCTTTTATACTCTTGCTACTATTATCTAGTTCGAAACTTTTGGTCAGTTCTAGTAGCAAGAGTTATGCTCCTTACTATGAAGCTGTAAACCAGGCAGAACTGCGTATTGTTGAGTTGGATTTTGAGGGAGCGTTTGGTATTTATTCTCAAGTCTTTCCCTTGTATGAAAAACATAGAATATCAGATTTGCATAATGCTTCGTTATGTGCCATACTAATTGGGAAGTATGATTATGCAAAGCAGTGGATGAAAGAACAGGTATCCTTTGGAATTCCAATTGATGAATTTAAAGGTTCCATATATCGTAAATTACCTGATAGTTGTTGGCGGGAACTTGAACAGGAGTATGATTCTTTACGTTCAATCTATTATTCGAATACCAACGTTGAATTTAAACGTATTTTGGATGGACTTAGAGGGCCGGAACAGCAATACATGAAGTTAAGTAAGAATTTGTATGATAGCCTAATATATGAGCATGCAAAAGTACTTCATCGGACTATATTGGAGAAAGGTATTCCTAAGGTTCCCATGTTTGAGGGTCAACTACTGCCTGTTGACATAATGCGACATCACTTTGCGCTTCGGAATCAACTCAAACACTTTGAACAGTTTAGCATTGACACTTCCAGTAATCCATATAGAAATATGAATTTTTCTGACTATGACTTGGAATCTATATTGATTAAGGCGGTTTTTAATGGCGATATTTCACCTCAATTTATTGCTATGTGTATGGAACATAGTGAACTTGACTATACTAAGGCAATAGATGTATTTTACATTATAATTGATTTAGAGAAAAAGACTATTAAGAAAGTAATAAATAAGAATATAGATACGATACAAGTAAATAGTTATCGCAAATACCTCGGATTAGAATCGCTTGAAGATGCTTTACGGAAAAATTTTGAAATAGCACTTTACTATTCTCAGGGATTATTCCCTTTTGATGAGCATATTAAGCGGTATAGAGAAGTAGGTTATACCGAATCTGAAATGACTCGACTTGGCTTATATTCTGATGAATTTGATAGAAGAGCAATTTCCGGGAATCAAATTAGTAGAGAAATCAAAACAGAATATTTAAACAAATGGAAAGAACTAAATGATACTCGCGATAATAGTCCACTATGTATTCAGAACCCCTTAATATTATTAACAGAATTCAAAATAAGTCAAACCTCGGTAAAGAAAACATTGATTCCTCCTTTGAAATAATCATTAGGTCAATGTTTTTCTTTGAATGAATTTTTCAGAACATTATGATTTTAATAATTAGTGAAGAGATTGAACGCACAACTGAGTTACTATTTGCTAACGTATGAGATGCATTAATAGCGTATTCCTCCTTCTCCTTCTAATTACAGATCTCAATGGATTCTGTGGAGGCGAAAGAACATACGCTTTTTATTATAAAACAATAAATGAGGCGGAACTTTTTACGGTTGATTTAAACTTTGATCAGGCCTACAGGCTTTACTATACCGCCTTTGATCGGTATGAGAAGCACCGCATTGCCGATTTACACAATGCCGCGTTGTGTGCAATACTTACAGGACAATTCAATCAGGCAAAATTGTGGATAGAAGCTCAGGTTATTCAAGGTGTTAGCGTGGAAGACTTTAATGTTAGTACGTATAAACAATTGCCCGATTCTATTTGGTCGGATATTCGAAGTCGGTACGATTCTTTGCGATCGATCTATTTCTCAAGAATGGATGTTGAGTTTAAGTCCATACTTGATACTATGAGTAATGAAGAACAACGGTATGTATATTTGGACAAAAAGCAATACGATAGTCTTGTTTACGAGCATGCCAAAGCTCTTTATAGCCTTATACAAATAAAAGGCATTCCTCAAGTTCCCATGTTTGAGGGACAACTGCTTCCTGCCGATGTAATTCGCCATCATTTTGCGCTAAGGAATCAGCTAAAGTACTGCTCTAAAAGTGGAATTGATATTACTGTTGAGCCATATTGCAGGATGGCGTTTAACAAGTACGATCTAGAGCCGCTTTTGGTTGATGCCGTGTTCTGTGGTAATATTTCACCAAATTTTGTTGCAATGTGCATGGAGCATAGCGAGTTGGATAGCGCTAGGCAATTAGGCTCTTTAGAGGTGTATATCGATTTCAATACTAAGACACTTATTTATAATTACCCCAAATACAGTATTGAAACGGTGGACAAGTATAGGAACTATTTGGGTTTGGAATCGTTGAGAGATGCAGTACGAAAAAATTATGAAATAGCGTTGTACTATAATCAAACGACATATCCTTTTGATGAGCATTTACGCCGTTTCAAGGAGATTGGCTATACCAAAAGCAATTATACTAGATTGAGTAAGGAGGAGCAGAATAAACTTTTCTTTGAATCAATAGACATAACTCAGAAGATAAGGAAGACCTTTTTTGATAAAGGGATAAATATATATCCGAATGGTGATTCTAAGCCCATTTATATTGAGAGCAAGGCGAGGAGGGTTACGTTCCTGTGGAGGAGTGTGGAACGTATTCCCGTGAAACAGGTTTTGTTGCAAACCCCGAACGCGTTGCAGAGTTAAACGCCCAAATTTGGGGTGTGTGATATAAATTGTTACTTTAGTTCTTCAAAATTACTAAAATGCTTTCATTTTGTTATCAAATTTATATTAGTCACACGTCACCAGTCACTTGTCACTTTTCTTCCAAGAATAGGTAACAATTATCGCTTCATTCCTATTAAACACAAAAATCATTATCTAAAATTTGTGTTTAGTATGAATATTGTTGAATCAAAAAGACTTATCGATTATCTTGATTTTCTTTTACAGCAGGGCAATGCAGGAACTGCACCCGAAATTGCCGATAAACTTGGAGTTAGTGAACGCACCGTGATGTCGTACTTTAAGCAGCTGAGTGAAATTAAGGTTCCAGTTATTTACAATTTTGCACGCCGAACTTGGAAGTATTCTCGCCCTGGCAGGTTAACTCTTTGTTTTATTGATGACGAATCCAATACCCAAAATATCGACACCCCAAACTTACCCCCCTCCATAAATATGCTATAAAACATAAAATTATTTACAGGTCGGAAGTGTGGTTGCCGACCTGTCGGTTTACTTTGTATTAACCAATCCATTAAAATAAACTGCGCAGGATGGATTGTGTTTATTATTAACTTTAAAAACTAATTAAAATGAAAACATTAAATGAAAATCTTTTTGGCAATTTTAAACTCCAAAAAAATGAGATGAAATCCCTAAAGGGAGGAACTGTGGTGATCGCAACTTCAGGTAAACATGGTAACGGTATGTGTGTTAATGATACACATACATTTTATGATAATGGCACTAGCCGATTTGAGTGGGTTTACACTCAATGTAAGTAAACGTTGAAAAATAATTTAAGTTGTGCTTCAAAGAAGCACAACTTAATAAAACCTAATATATGAAAAGAGCGCAATTATTAATTTTGATATGTTTTTTTGTTTTTAATGCTTTTGGTCAATCCAAAATGAATTTTATTAATTATCATAATCCAGTCAATAAAATTGAAATTTTTGTTCGGAAGCAACTATATTCGGAAGCAATTTCTATGTATGAACAATTACAAAAGGAATATCCGCGCTTTTTTTACAAGGATTTGCACAATTTGAGTATCTGCTACTTAAAGGTTGAAAAATTAGACAGCGCAATTAGTATTGCTCGCCGATTGGTTCTGCAAGGCTACACTTTGGATGATTTTTATAAATACAATGAGTATAATTGTATTACTAATAACCCCTTGTGGGGTAATTTTTTAGCCACCTATCCTAGATTACGTTTTGAATACGAAAAGACGATTGATCATACATTCGTTGATATGGTTAATAGGGCTATAGTATTCGACCAGCAGTATCAGGATAGTAGCGATGCAAAACGAGATTCTGTTTACTACTATCAGGGAGTAATGCTATTCGATTATATGTTTAAGTATGGTTTCCCAAATTTCTACTTAAACAGAGAAAATGTGCTTGGGAATCGTTTGATGGCAATGCTTAGGCATTTTTTCTATATACCACAGATTTTAGAGAATGACCCAGACTTATCTTTTACGAGGCCATACTGCAATATGGTTGTTGAAAAAGAATATAATGAATTTCTGCATTCGGCAATAGTTATGGGTAAATTACTACCTTCTACCTATATTGAGATAGTTTACCGTTTTGATAGTAGTCCCTACGGTCTTTTAGGGGTTACTTATGATTTTGATAGAGAAATTACTTATATCGATTTAAATTTAAATAATAGTTTCTCCATTCAGAATATCAATGAAAAGCGGAGGTCTATAGGCTTGTTTGAGATAGACACTCTATCAACAGGCAATATTGAAGGAACGTGGTACAGTCAGGTTTCAGTTAAAGTTATGAAAGAGGCTATGCTTAATTGTGATACTTGCCACACTGTTTTGGATTATTTTGATATTGCAAGACCAATTAGAGAGAAAATACAATTTTCTTATGAAAATAAAGAATTGAGGGACTTTATATTTAATTATGATCCATCTAATCTCAAATACGAACAATTGAAGAATTCTACAAAATATATGAAAAATTTAAAAAAGAAACAGTATTAAATCGTTAATCATACCAAATCATTCTGCCGTAAATGATATTAATTTTAAGTGAGACATTAGATATTACCACGGATAGGGTAATTGATTGGTTGCATAGTTTCGGCTATAAAGATGTGTTAAGAATTAACGAGGGGACGCCTATCTATGTAAAACACATAAGTATTGGTTCCACAAAAAGTGAGATAATTCTTTGTGCAAACAATCGTGTTTTTAATATTGAGGAAGTCTGTTTTTATTGGTATAGGAGGGGACTTTTTTCTTTTGATATTTTACCATCAATAGACTTAGAGTTAAATTCAAATCTTGATAAGTTATTGTGGTTTCATAAAAACGAGTGGTATCCAATAAGAAATTACATAATTAATAAATTTGAGTTAAAACCACATATTGGAAATTTACACAAATCAATTAGCAATAAGATAATCAACCTAGAAATAGCAAGGGCGTGTGGTTTAAAAATACCCCAAACTAGTATTTCTAATTATTCTGAGATATTAAGACAACAGATGTTGGATTCAAAAGAGTATATTTGTAAGCCTGTTAGTGAATTTATTGATTTTGTTGATACGGACTATGAGTATAGCACTTTTACTCGTAAACTTAGTACTGAGGAATTACTTGAACCCTCTCATTATTCTTCACCTCAATTAATACAAGAGTACATTGATAAATGGATAGAATTAAGGGTGTTTATTTTGAAAGATAAGGTTTTTTCTATGGCAATTTTTTCGCAAAAATACCAAGATACTAGTGTCGATTTTAGAGCAGGGGATTTAGATTCCCAATATAGAGTTGCTCCTTTTGAATTACCAGATGAAATTACCCAAAAGTTGTTACAATTTATGAGTAATGCTGGTTTAGATAATGGTTCCTTAGATTTAATACTAACTAATGATGGAGAATATATTTTCCTTGAAGTAAACCCAATTGGTATAATTGATATGGTTTCGAAACCATGTAATTACCATATTGAAAGAGAAATAGCTTTGCAAATAATTCAATCAATAGATGAAGCATAATTGTAATAAGATAAATCAACCGTCTCTCTGCTTGAAAAGGACTGAGGTTATAAAAGGTCAGGATATTATTCCTGTATTTATTAACTGTAAAAGGGTGCAAAATCCTAAAAGATTTTTAATTTCTCATAATCGAATTATTTCTACTATTTTCTAAATATGAGTAATCTTCAAAAGTCAAAACATTATTCAAAGTTTGCTAATTGTATTGCTGTGAAAGGCTATTTGCGTGGAATAGTTATGGATCTTCAGCGAAAACAATATTTATTTGTGCCTATTAATACAATAGGAGTTTTGGAGAAGAAATCTTTTTGTGCAGATGAATTTAGCCCAGAATATAACAAGTTTATAGACTATTTAGAACAAAATGAAATTATCTTTCCAATAAATAAAAAGAATGTAGATTGTTTTCCATTTTTCAATATGGATTTCCTAACACCATCAATTATTGATAATTCAATAATTGATGCTGATGAGTTAACTCTAAATGATGTTTTTTTATTTATTAATCAATTAGATACGCTATTATGTAATTCGGTGCAATTCAGGTTTTATAGTAAGCCTGAGAAATATTGTTTGTTATCTATATTAGATGCAATTAATGCAAGTTCAATTGAATCTGTGGAGATATTAATGCCAGAGGTAGAGTGGTTAAATGATTCAGCTCTAAAGGAGTTTGCTTTTAATAATAAAAAATTAACATCATTATTTTTTCATTCAGCAAAGATGGATAATAAAAATTATTACAATCAAACAACGGTAACAAGGTTTGTTCAGCCAATAAAATCGTTTCAAAATTGTGGGAATGTTAAACTTGGTTATTTTTATGTTGATATAGGATTAACTACATTGTCTTATTCTTATAACACTTGCCTTTTCAAAAAAATATCCATCGATACCCATGGCAACATTAAAAACTGCCCATCCTGTTCCCAGTCATTCGGAAATATAAAAAATACCACCTTAAAGCAAGCCTTTGAGCATCCCGATTTTAAAAAGTTATGGAGTATAACAAAAGACCAAGTTGATGTTTGCAAGGACTGTGAGTTTCGCCATATGTGTACCGATTGCCGTGTTTACATAAAAGACCCCGAGAATATTTATTCTCAGCCATCCAAATGTACCTACAACCCATACATTGCCAAATGGCAAGGAGAAGATGGGTATGTCCCTGTTGAGGAGTGTGGCACTTACTCCCGTGAAAAAGGTTTTGTTGTAAACCATGAACGAGTTGCTGAACTAAACGATCAAATTTGGGGTGAGTGATATAAATTGTTACTTTAGTTCTTCAAAATTACTAAAATGCTTTCATTTTGTTATCAAATTTATATTAGTCACACGTCACCAGTCACTTGTCACTTTTCTTCCAAGAATAGGTAACAATTATCGCTTCATTCCTATTCAACATCAAAATCATTATCTAAAATTTGTGTTTAGTGTTAATTTTGTTGAATTCGAACGACTTATCGAGTATCTCGATTTTCTTTTACAAAGTGGAAATGCAGGAACAGTCCCCAAAATAACCAATAAACTAGGAGTCAGTGATCATACTGTACTATATTGTATTTAAGATGATTTTTAAATTAACTATTTTTATACATCAGAAAATGACTATAATGAGATTTTCTTCTTTTACATCAAAAAGCATTTCATGTTTTGTATTTATATGTTTCTTTTTTCCCTTTACAAATAATTTACTTGCTCAAGACACTCTGATGTTGAAAGCCAAAAATACTATTGTGGGAAATTGGGTTATGGAAAATAACCCTCAATACCGTTTACAATTCAATAAGAATGGCACCTTTAAAGAGTTTATAAATGATAGTACGGAGATTTTTGATTCCTCACGAAGCAATAAATACTATATTCTTTGTGAAAATGATACTCTATGGCTGTACTTGAAGCGGTATAACTGTATAATTAATGATAAAAAAAAGAGGACGTATATAGAGAAAAGGATGATAAAGTTTGAAAATAATCAAATTACAATGATTACATATAAGATGCGTAAGGGAGTTACTAATCATATAGATGAATATGCAATATGGAAAAGACAAGAAACAGAAATAAGTAAATCAACTCATCCAAAATTAAGTTATATGCATATCCGCTAATGTACCAAAATAATTATCTTTACAAAAACACTTGAGATGAATTTTATCGATTTTGTAAAGAAATATCCAGATGAAGCCAGCTGCATAAGACACTTTCGAACCGTTAAGGAGCGAAAAGGAGTCGTCTGCAAGAAGTGTGGCAATACGCATCATTACTGGAACAAAACCTACAATTCGCACGATTGCAGCAGCTGTGGATACAGAACCACCTTACGAAGCGGCACCGTTATGGAGTCATCGAAGCTACCTTTTCAGTACTGGTTGTACGCCATTTACCTGATGACCATGACCAAAAAAGGGATCTCTGCTGCTGAGGTTCAGCGGCAGCTTGGCCATAAGCGCTACGAACCGATTTGGGCCATGATGCACAAGATCAGATCGGTCATGGGATTGCGCGATGAGCGGTATGAATTGGAGGGCGTTGTCGAGCTGGACGATGCCTTTTTCAGAACCCATGCAGAGGACGAAAATGACGAGCTGACCAAAAGAGGAAGAGGCAGTCAGCGGCAAAGCAAAGTTCTAGTTATGGCCAAAGTTGATCCCAGGCGGGGGCGACCTCGCAGGAACAAAAAGCCATCAGCATTCCGATACGTAAAGATGGTTGTCATTCCGGACTCTTCGTCGAAAACGATGAACAAAGTAGTCTCAGCGAGCACCAGCTCTTCATCGGTGATTAAGAGTGATGGCTGGCGTGGTTTTAACAAAATCAAAGAGATAAGCTCCAGACATATCAAAAAGATAGTACCACCCGAGGAGGCTTCAAGAGTACTCCCATGGGTGCATACCATGATTAGCAATGCAAAGAGAAACTTCTTAGGAGTCAATCACAAAATAAAAGACGTGTACCTGCAAAACTATCTGGACGAGTTTTGTTATAAAACCAATCGAAGATATTTTGGCAAAGAGTTGTTTGAACGACTTATGGTTGCTGCTGTAGAAGATACTTGGTATGGTAAAATAAGGTATAATTGCGGATAATCATATTAAGTTATATTATACCCTCTGGATTTGAAGGGACAATATGGATTGCTTTTAATCAACCTAATGGTATTAACCCAGTATTAGATAGTTTGGGAAATGCTATTATAGAAATACCCAATAATGGATTGCTGCAGACAACTATGAAAGAGAATGCGCTTGCTACTGCTAACAAGAATTATAGGATACTTGAGAGATTAGAAAAAAACATATTCAAAGAATACAAGACCTTTGATAAATTCGATAAATACGATTCAACTTATTTCGGGTTGGAAGATACTATAGCCATAATGTGTGGATTTAATCAGACACCAAGAGAGGACATAAATAGAATATTTGGAAAAAAAGTTGAAGGAAATGTAATGACAATATACATAGGGAAATATCCAGAAGAAAGAAAACAGGGCTATCCTTGGTCTAATAATTTCTAGAAATCCCCGTTCGGTTTAGTTCCTGCCTGAGTTGTTTTGTTATTGCAGGCTTAGGCTGCTTCCAGCACAAATTAACTTAATCAAATTTTATTTAAGAACTGCCAGAAATGCTCAATAACAAGCAAAATAAAGGGCACAAATAACTATCCGGCAACGCCATTTCAAAATTTGGATCACAGGATTCCGCATCAAGTGCGGAATGAAGAGATTTCACTGGCAATATATAATCAGGTATAATTAATATACCAACAGGCAGCCCATGAAAGAAATGTGATGGCTATTCTTTAACTGGTAAGCAGAGCGTAGCCGTTGGAGGAACTTTAATTTTATTGCACCCTTTAAATCCGCCTTCGATAATCCGATTCAGCTGTTCAACCTCATTCTTCAATGTATCACGACTTCCGCAACTGTATAGTTCCAACAGTGGAGTTGCATCCTTAATGTTTTGCCACAGAAAATCCAAGCTGATATTCTCCAGTTTGCTGTACTCCTCGTAGGTTATATTTAAAAATGCAGATTGCGCTGTAATCCCCCTATTATCCAGCAGGTAACCATTAATTAGTTCGGTTGGGTAAGCTAATTTTCCCTTATAGTAAACATCGGATGATGCAGGATACGATACAATAGCACTTCTATTCTCATTAAGAGTAACCGGAACAAGGTTCCGATAATCGGCTCGAGTTTTATAGATGATAATGGGAGCCGTTCGCTGGGAATTGACTCCGGTTAACTCAGTATCCTTTGATATTTTAGACATTGTGGTTGTTTCTGAGGTTCGAGTATTTTGGGTAGCCTTACACATAGTGAATAAGAATATGCTAGCAATTGCAATGACCCTTAGTGTCTTCATCTTAAACAGGTTTAATTAGAGTAAAATGGTCTAAAATTCATTACCATGAAAATACCCAGTACCCCCTAATTTTTTAGGGAAATACTGGGTATCTAACTTAAATTCTATTGTTTAATAAACTTCATTCTCTTAGTTACATTCCCTTTCATATCCTTAATTATAGCGATATAAATGCCTTGAGGAAGATGACTCACGCTGATAGATTTACCATTCTCAATATTTCCAGAAAGAACTACTTGCCCTTGAATATTTACCATCTGAATTGTATTGTTGCCTAAGCCCAAACCTCCAATAGTTACCGCATCCGAGGCCGGATTTGGGTATAACGATATTGCTGACAGCTCAGTAGTTGGATCAACAAGAGGATGTTCATGTTGCGTTAGTGTAAATGAAACTAATTTATTTGAAAGCTGAGTCCATCCCTTCGATGTGCTATTATAGTAGAAAAATGCCAAAATGTAATCCCCCGGTGTTATATATAAACTGCTAGGAATTGTAAGATTTACAGTAGCATTTGGAGCAAGACTAAACGTTTCATCATAGTTCAAATATCCAACTGAACCACCACCTGCAGAGCTAAAAATAAAGATCACAATAGGTGCCTCAAAGTGGTCTGTAGCATCGGAACTCTTAAGTGTTGCATTTAAGGTAAAGGTATCGCCTATTGCAAAAGTAGTTTTATCAATTGTAAACGACTCTACAGTAGGTATGGTGGCCTGAACCGATGTACTTGCAAGAATTGTTAATTGTTCAGAGGTAATTGAACCCGATAGAGTATCCGTTAAACTCGAGCCATTATTTACATCGTATAGTACATTAAGTGTTCCTGTGCCAGTTGTTCCTGATACTGAATCTACCGAAAACTTTAAGGCTTGGCTTGCACCTGCAGGGATAAGAACCTTGGCATATGAAATTACCTTAGTTTTACTATCCTTAGTTACACTTAAACCTATATAAGAAGAGTACTCTGTTTCTCCATTATTTTTAAGAGTCATACTAAAAGATGCCCGTTTCCCTGCATAGATTGCATCTGGCAGAGTTAGGCTACCATCGAGGGTTAGCACTGGGTTCGAAAAACTTGAAAAAATAACTTCTGATTCAGTCACTTCAACTGTTAAGTATCCAGTAATGCCATTAAAGTATTTACAGATAGTCCAATCAGAACTGCCATCTAGCTTAGATACAAGTCTAATATGATACTTACCTGCAGCAACATTGGAAAAGGCTGTTGTTAGGCTATGGGTATACCAACCATGTAACGATTGAATCATTAAATCGTTCTCCTGCACGAGCACACTATTAAACACATCGTTTTCACTATAAAGAGCAAGACCTAAACTTCCAGAAAATGCATTAGAACCATAATTAAATAGATTAGTAAAAGATACCGACACATTGCTTGTTTTACTAACTCTAGATACAGTTGTACTTACATTATCGAAACCAAAGTAAGGCTTTGCTGCAACATCACCAGATTGTGCTGGTTTTATACCCGTAATGATACTTTGATTGGTTATAAAACCACCTCCTCCTCCACCGCCAATTCCCTGTTCAGAGGGGTTCATCTCGAGTAAACTAAAATATCCATTGGATGTTCCACCCCAGCCCCAATTGATATGGAAAAGTCCATTCGCATCGTAACCATCGCAAACAAATGCATGACCACCATCGGGGCTTGTTCCCGCATAGTAAACCGGACGAGCGGCATCCAATTCCGATTTTATCATTTCTGTCCAATCGGTATAGCTAAACATATCACGGTAATATATCTCGGTACTTGTGCTATAACCGAAATGCTCGATAAGTGCTTTAGGAACATCCGAGGAATACGCTCCACTCGATAAATTATAGTTCATTTCTACAGATACTCCTGCATAGTACATCAGCTGTGCAACAGCTGCATTCTCGGCAGTAGTACTTGTGCTAGAATATATTCCGGGCATATTATCCCAGTCGAAAGCCTTGGCACCAAGATTCTGTGTTATTGATATTCCTAAAGTTCGTGTTGTATAGGATACTGTTCCGGTTGCTCTTTCGGGCCAACGGTGGTAGCGCATTATTTGCGACATCGCTGTTGCTACGCAACCAGTTGCAGTTGCTTCACCAGAATTTGTAAGTGGTGTTAAATTATTAAAAGGCTCATCCTGATTCCATGCCATATCTCTTAGTAAAGGAGATACAGTACTTTTGCTTTTGCTTGCTACTACTATTTGCCCCTTTTCCAATAAAGTTGGAATATTGTTTTCATAGTAGGAAAGCCAACTTTTTAAATTCTCGGGCATATTCTCGTATTGGAATTCGCCCTCGGTTGAATAGCCTAGAATTGGGGTTATCCTATCATCGGCAGCAGCAATAACAAATGCTTTATTTTCTTTCGATGAAAAAATGTAAAAATTGACATCCTCGCTACTCTTCGAGTTATTATGCCCGGTGTAGCAAAGATTTAAATCCATGTGGGCTTTGCTCCCTTTTTGTTTTACCAGAAAATCCTCCGCATTTTTTTGAGCTTGCTTTGAATCGATAGGTGCTCCGAATGCGAATATAACCGTAAAACACAGAGTAAATGATAGTAGAATTCTTTTCATTGTTTATTGATTTTTAAATAGTAAATATTCAGCCAAATATATACAATAACAAGCATTAAAAACTCTAACTCTACAATAAAATTTACACCAAAATTAACACTGTTAATCAATGCTTTCTAAAACGGGTAACTATACTCGTTGTTCTTTATTGTTTAATCGTAATATTAAACATTGGATCTAAAACCAAAATAGAGTCAACGGTTTCACTATTTACATTTAGCCCCTTAATCTTGGACGATTTTCCCGTCTGTATCAAAGTTTGAATCTGCTTATCGGTAAGGGTTTTACCGTACTGCTCAAACATCACTCTAAATGTACATCCATTTTTATACTCGCTACACCCAAAGGCTGTTTTGCCTTTTAGCATTGTGCCTTTCTTACATTTTGGGCAGGTTATTACTGCGGGTTCATCGTCCTTTGCAGGGCTTTTCTTTGATGTAGGTTTCTTTGATTCGGCAGATTTATTTTTCTTCTCCTTTTCGGGTTTCTCCTCCTCCGGCTCCACCTGCACAATCTCAATTTTTCGGCTATTCTCGCGTTTTACCTCCACAACCAGTTGGTTCACCATCTCCTTCATCTCGTCGAGGAAAGCCTTGGCGTCGTACTCGCCCTTCTCTATCTGGCGCAGCTTCTTCTCCCATATCCCCGTTAACTCGGCCGATTTTAGCAATTCGTTCTGAATGGTATGTATCAGCTCTATGCCGGTTTGGGTGGGTACAAGGTTCTTCTTCTCGCGAACTATAAACCTACGCTTAAATAGCGTTTCTATAATGTTGGCCCGCGTGGATGGTCGGCCAATTCCGTTCTCCTTCATCAACTCGCGCAGCTCATCGTCCTCCACCTGCTTGCCCGCTGTTTCCATGGCCCTAAGCAAAGTGGCCTCGGTGTGCATCTTGGGTGGCTGGGTTTGCTTCTCCTGCAAATCGGGGGTATGCTCACCCCTTTCGCCTTTCTCGAAATGGGGCATAATTTGCTCCTCGCCGGAATCGGTTTCGGAGTCCTTTTCCGATTCCTTTTTGGGGTATAGCACCCGCCAGCCATCCTCCAGTATCACCTTGCCGGTTGCCTTAAACTCGTAGGCCAATACCATTCCAATAACGGTGGTGTTGGACACAATACAATCGGGGTAGAATGCGGCAATAAACCTGCGGGCAATTAAATCGTAAACCCGTTTCTCCTCCATGATTAACCCCGAAGGCTTTACGCCAGTTGGAATAATGGCGTGGTGATCGGTAATTTTAGCATCGTCGAACACCTTTTTACTTTTCTTAATGGGTTTACCCAGCAGCGGTGCCGTAAAGCTGGAGTATGGCTCCATATTCTTCAGAATGCCCTCAACCTTGGGGTACATATCGGTGGGCAGAAATGTGGTATCCACGCGCGGATAGGTAACCATCTTCTTCTCGTACAGGCTTTGAATGTATTTAAGCGTATCGTCGGCGGTGTAGCTGTACTTTTTATTGCATTCCACCTGTAGTGATGTTAAATCGAACAGCTTTGGGGGCGCCTCGGTTCCCTTTTTCTGCTCAAACGATACAATCTCGAAAAGATTGGTTTTAATCTCCTCTATAATCTTAGCAGCCTCCTCCACCGAGTCGAATCGGCCAATGGTGGAACTGAAAATAACATCGCGGTAGTTGGTCTTTATTTCCCAGAAAGGTTTTGACACAAAATTCTTGATCTCCTCAAATCTACGAACAATCAAGGCTAAAGTAGGGGTTTGAACGCGTCCTATGGATAGCACACCCTTGCCGTTGGCATACTTCAGGGTGTATAGCCGGCTGGCATTCATCCCCAGCAACCAATCGCCAATGGCACGAGCATTTCCAGCAGCGTATAGCCGATCGAAATCCTTCCCCTCCTTCAGGTTGTTGAATCCCTCGAGTATGGCCTCGTCGGTCATCGATGAGATCCATAGCCGTTTCAACGGCTTAGCACATTCAGCCTTGGTGAGCACCCAACGCTGAATAAGTTCCCCCTCAATTCCCGCATCACCGCAGTTTATCACCTCGTCGCATTCGGTAACCAGTTTCTTTATAACCCCAAACTGCTTTTGCACCCCATCGTTATCGATAAGCTTTATGCCGAACCGGGGTGGAATCATTGGTAACGCCTGCATTCGCCAAGCTTTCCAGTCGGGGGTGTAATCGTCGGGGTTTTTGAGCGTACACAGATGGCCAAAGGTCCAGGTAACCTGGTAGCCATTCCCCTCAAAGTAGCCATCCTTGCGGTTGACTGCTTTCAGTATCCGGGCTATCTCCTTACCCACGCTGGGCTTTTCGGCTATACAAACTATCACTGGGTAACTATATTTTAACCTCAAAGTTAGAAAAAACATACGAGAAATGGTTAGTCCCGGGTTTGATGTGTAGTTTTTAGGATCTCTTGAATTTAATATTCGGGAATGTAACGGGTATAAGGATTGGTCAAAATATTTTAAGCCCTTCGGATTTTTACCTCCATTTCCAAACTTTATCCCTATCTTCTGGATTCTTAATTATGATCCCTATATTTGTAATAAAACAAGTTTTAAAACCGTTCATGTATAATCCGTAAACCAAAAAACTATGAAAAAAATTGTATTTATACTTTCTGTTTTCACGCTCCTAAATGCACAGGCACAAAAGCCACAACCCGTAGTTATTGAAAAAAGCTATGTACAGTTCGAGAAAGGTTTATATGTTTCAATCTATGAAATTACAAATCAGGAGTACAATGCATTTTTAAAAGATATTTTCCCAGCAACCGAGAAGCGTGAATTCCAAAAACTAAAACCCGATTCAACCCTCTGGGTTAAGAGCTTTGAGTACTCATACAACGCCCCATTTGTAAACGACTACCATAGCCATCCCGCTTTTGCAAAACATCCAGTGGTTAACATAGCCAAGGAATCGATGGAGAAGTACTGCGAATGGTTAACCCAGAAATACAACTCCCAGGAAAAACGGAAATTCGCCAAAGTTAAATTCAGGCTACCATCCGAGAGTGAATGGCTTAAATTTGCAAAACCCTTACCCGGAATCCCATTACCCTGGGCAGGAAATCTACCGTATAGCATCGATAAAAAAGGGAAAATTACACCCCTAGCCAATCTTAAAATATTCGACTACACCACCAATAAGTACAACTACATATTCGACAATGCCCTTTACCCTACCAATGTTGGATACTACAAACCTAACAGTATAGGTTTATTCGATATTATTGGTAATGTTGCCGAATGCACTAGCGAAGGAAAGGTAAAAGGCGGTAGCTGGGGAAATACCATAGAGGAATCCCTTATCAACCTAAACCAAGACGTACCCATTCAAAGCCCGGTTGTTGGGTTTAGAATTGTTATGGAGGTAATTTCCGATTAGCGGCTTCGACATTACACTTACTTTATACTCGGTTTTGCCAGTAACCATTTAAACTTGGCTAAACGTAGTCCCCCGGCTACGTTTTTTTTACATTTGCCGGCGCACATTTATTAGCGCATGATACCTACAACCCTTCCCCCATTGCGATGCAAGCAAACCAATTCATTCAACAAACGGCCATTCCTGGCATCGCCCATTAATGCTCCGCATTGCCCCCCGGGTTGAAACCCGGGGCTATTTGCTCTTAACCCCGTTGGGGCTAAACCCTCAATGTTAAAAACCGTTCATCAGCTAAAATAAATGGCATAAAAGGGATGCCCATAAACGCCACTCTACGCCTTTCCTTTAACCCCGGGGCCATTCACCGTTAATCCTTTGGGGATTATTCTACTATCCGCATTACTCCTTCCTGAATGTTTTTTTTGGAAAAGCCCTTTACCAGTACTCAATCTTCTAAACTCTACCTTCTAATTTCCGTACTCCAGCTATCGACTACCAAAATATTTACTACATTCGTTCGCTTTAATTACCACTCAAATCCGATGAAAATTAAAAAAATCAAAATCCCAAGTTTTATTAAAACCGGATGGTTTTCAACCCTAATATCCACCATGATAGGGGTATTCGCTGGCTTTTACCTTAACAACTACAACTCCGAACGCAAGCTTACGCAGGCAAAAAGCAGCGCATTCCAAGCTATTGCCAACGAGATTGACGAGAATAAAAAGCTACTCGCCTCCTACGACTCTATTCTTCAGCTGCGCTATAAACCAACCAGCTACCTGGTTTCGAAAATCAACTCAAACTTCGAAATAGTTATCCCCAGGGATTCCCTGGATAATTTCAAAAATATCACCCGGAATATTTTCACCTACCACAACCATATAGCCCTCCCCGATGGCAACGTAAGGGTTAAAGGGGAATTTAACCTAGAGCTAAAATCGATACTTATTGTTACGGATCTATCGCATATAATCTGGGATGCCTACAAGCAAACGGAGTATCTATCCATAACAAAGTTCGATTGCATTGTTGGGGTAGAACGGGCATACCTGCTCATCGGGAAGTTTAATGCCGACAACGAGGTATGGCGGAAGCAATTCGTAAATGGATCGTTCCTGGCCAGTAGGGATGCCCTAATGGAATTTATGCAGCTGTGGAACCACCTAAACGAGGAATCGCAAATTCTGCTACAGTACCTAGGCATTACCGAGGAGATAATTGCAAAGGAAAAAGCATCGTAACGCGAGTTCCGGCGCCATTAATACTAACCGATAGGTTGACTATTTTCACCAACCGACCAATAATAAATCATGAAAAGAACCCATATAGTTTTGCTAATTACCGCTACGCTCCTAACCGTAGCATCGTGCAATAAATCCGACGAAACATTTGTAATTTCGGGAAAAGTAACCAACTTCAACGGAAAACCAATCGACAGCGTAACCATTCGGCTTAAGAATAAGGCATTCGAGAACATCTACGAAACCCTATCCGATAGCAATGGCAACTACTCCATGACAGTAAAAAAGGGCAATTACTACTGCCTGTACGCAATAAAACTATCGGAGTATAGGGTAAACCGACTAGAGTACTGGGCCTGGAATGTTCCTGTTTATGAGGATATGGTTATAAACCCCCAGTACGACCGAATGGAGATTTACGGTGTGAATGTTTTTGAGCCCCAGGTTACACCGCAGCAAACCTACATGGTATATTTCCGGCCAATGAGTTTATCCAAAACCATAGCGCTTGCATCGAGCCAGCAGGTAAACAGCAAGGCGTTTGTTGGAGCAAAACACACCGAAAATCTGCTGAGCCAAAGCAGCAAACTGGTAGATATGGCCCCCGATACCATTACCGCCCAGGAGTTGTCCATCGAAATAAATGGGGTAAAATCGGAAATTGTTGCAATAAACAAGGTAACAGAGTACGCCCGGGGCATTTTGATGTATGGCTACAATGTTCAGGTAATAAAGCCAACTCCCGGCAACGATGCGCAGCCACTAAAGTACGATAGAATCTCGATTACCCTGCATTCATCGCAAACCGACGAAACGGGCAAAGCCGAGGCATTTATAGCCCGGTAGCCATCCCCGGGTTGAAACCCGGGGCTATTAACCCCTATGCATAAAAAACCCTGACCGGGCTTTGAGCCCGGTCAGGGTTGGTAACCCGCTACCCGCCACCGCCTACGCGGTGGTGGAGGTTGGGGTTTCGGTCTTATCGGTGTCCTTGGCGTTGCGCCCCTGGCGCACGGCCAGCAGGCTGTTGAACTTCTCCACCCGGGCGTTGAGCTCGTGTACAAATACCGTGTACCCCGCGGTGCCGTTGATCAGCATAAGCGCCTCCATGCGCTCCACGATGGTGCGGTAGGTGGCATCCAGCTCGGCGCGGGCCGACTTCATTCTGTACTCGGTCCGGCTGGCCTCCTCGGAGTAGCGGCTCTTCATCAGCGTATCAAAGGCGGTATTCTTGGCCTGCAGCTCCACGAACCAGTCCGTTAGCCCCAGCGCAGTAACATCGGCGGCGTAATCGCCCTGCACCTCCAGCATCAGCTTGCCGATGGCCGCGGTCTCCTCGTTGAAGGGCTTGCGCGCCACGTTGCCGTAGCTGTCAACCAGCACTTTTAGCCGCAGGGCGGCCGCACGCTTATCGGCGTTATAGTGGTTCTGCCCCGACTTAATGGCATCGACAATGCCGCGGAAAATACCATCGCGCTCGGCATCGGCCTCGGATATCTGCTCGGTGGTGGCGCTCCTGCGTACCAGCAGCAGGGCCTCCTCCTCGTTGTGATACAGGGGCAGGTAGGTGTTAAAGGCATCGGCCACGTTTAGGGGCTGGGCCCCCACCCGCTCCACCTCGGCCTTAAACTCGGTATGGAGCTGGAAGTGCTCCTCGTTGCGCAAGCGGCCAAAATTAATTCTTAAAATTTTCATGTTTTTTTTGATTTTTGATTATTAAATTTTAAAGGCAAATTCTCCCCAGAAACAGTAGTTTTGGGGTATATCGTTAGCAGGAATGCTGCGGCAAGGTGTTGTAACCGCACGAATATGCGCCGCAGTGCTACGGCAAGGCATTGTAACCGCACGAACATCTGCCGCAGTGCTACGGCAACCAATTGTAGCTGCACGAACATCTGCCGCAGTGCTGCAGCAACCAATTGCAGCTGCACGAACATTCGCCGCAGAGCTACGGGGCAAGTTCGTGCAGCTACAACGATCCGCCGTAATGGCGCAGCAGTATTTTTGAAGCGTATGCATGAGTACCGTTAAGGTTAAAACCGCATAAAAAGACCAAAAACCGAAAACTGAAATACGAAAAGGCAGGAAAAATTCTACTAAAAAATCGAAGGCATACCAAAATTATAAAAATTGTTTTAATATGCAAATACTTTGCGCAACATCCTTATCCGGATATACCAATTTAACTACACGGCGTAGCGGTGCAACGCCCATTTATCCACACAGGCGTGGATGCCGCACGCCTAAAAGCGGGCAGACAACCTCGGGTTTGCTTGGTTATTGATGAAAATTAGGGATTAAACCGGGGGTAAATGGGGAAAATTTATAGCTTTAACAGGAGTACTATACCATAAAGCTACACAATACATCTAAACATGGATTGATAAATGTACTTTGGGAGCATAGATAAGTAAGTTAACCCAAAAGGGCTACCACCTTTTACAGTATATAGCCCTTTTCTCGCTTAACTTAATTGTCTAAACCTCTATTTATTACCATAAAAACACTTGATGTACATCTCCTTAATCTCCTCGATGGAGGGGTAGCGGGGGTTTGCCCCGGTACACTGATCGTCGAAGGCCAGCTCGCTCATGGCATCCAGGCGCTCCAAAAACGATTTCTCATCAACACCGGCCTCGCGGATTGTTTTGGGAATACCAACCCTCTCCTTAAGCTCCTCGATGGCCTGAATAAACTTCTCCACCAGCTCCTCGTCGGTTTTGCCCTCCAGCCCAATGTAGCGGGCCATGCGGGCGTAACGTTCAATAGCCTGAGGGTACTTGTACTGAGGGAATGCAGCCTGTTTGCGCGGCGCATTGGTAGCATTGAAGCGAATCACCTCGCAAATCATAATGGCATTGGCCATACCGTGAGGCAGATGGAACTCCGATCCCAGCTTATGCGCCATGGAGTGGCAAACGCCCAGGAATGCATTGGCAAAAGCAATACCAGCCTGGTTGGCCGCGTAGTGCATCTTCTCCTTCGCCTTCTGGTTATTAGCTCCCTCGGCATACGATGCGGGAAGGTACTTAAATATTAACCGGGTTGCCTCCAGCGCGTACGGGTTGGTATACTCGGTGGCAAATACCGATACAAACGACTCTATGGCGTGCGTTAGCGCATCAATACCGCCCCAGGCCGTTAACTTGGCGGGCATACTCATTACCAGCTCCGGATCCACAATGGCCATGTTGGGCGTTAGAGCGTAATCGGCAATAGGATACTTTACGCCGGTCTTCTCGTCGGTAACAACGGCAAAAGGCGTTACCTCCGATCCCGTTCCCGATGTGGTGGGGATGGCCACCATAATGGCCTTTCTGCCCATTTCGGGGAAGCGGTAAATACGCTTGCGGATGTCCATGAATCGGAGCGCCAAGCCCTCAAACTCGCTATCGGGGTTCTCGTACATCAACCACATAATTTTGGCAGCATCAATGGGCGAGCCGCCACCCAGGGCAATAATAACATCGGGGCGGAAGCGGTTTATTTGCTCCAAGCCGCGCTTAACGGTGGCCAGCGATGGATCGGGCTCCACGTTATGGAATACCTCGCACTCAATTCCCAGCTTGGCTAGCGGTGCTATAACCTTATCGGCATAGCCCAGGTCGAACAAGGGCTTATCCGTAACAATAAATGCTCTTTTTTTACCGGCTAAATCGCCAAGGGCAACAGGTAGGCAGCCTGTTTTGAAGAATACCTTAGGAGGAAGTTGAAGCCACAGCATATTTTCTCGTCTTTCGGCATTAGTTTTTATGTTGATTAAATGCTTAATACCCACGTTCTCGCTCACGGAGTTTCCGCCCCACGATCCACAGCCAAGTGTAAGCGAAGGTTCAAGCCTAAAGTTATATATATCGCCAATGGCGCCTTGCGATGCAGGCATGTTAACCAGTAAGCGGCCAGTTTTCACCAGCGCGCCAAACGACTCTATTCTATCCCTGTTGCGCGGATCGGTATAAAGCACCGATGTGTGCCCAATACCGCCAAATTTAACCAGCCGCATAGCGATTAGCTCGGCATCCTTAAAGTCGGCGGCACGGTACATGGCCAGCACCGGCGATAGCTTTTCGTGCGCAAAGGCCTCGTGTACGCCCACCTCGCTGGCCTCGCCAACAAGCACCTTTGCGGTTTTAGGAACGGTAACGCCAGCCATTTCGGCAATTCGCCATGCGGGCTGTCCAACTATCTTAGCGTTTAAGTGGCCATCAACAATAATGGTTTTGCCCACCTTCTCCTTCTCCTCCGGGCTAAGAATATACGCGCCGGCCTGAATAAATTCGCTCTTCATCCTATCGTAAACCGAATCAACCACCACCACGCTTTGCTCCGAGGCGCAGATCATTCCATTGTCAAACGTCTTGCTCATCAGCACGGAGTAAACAGCCATCTTGGTATTGGCAGTCTCGTCGATGATAGCGGGAGTATTACCCGCCCCAACCCCAATGGCCGGAACGCCCGATGAGTATGCCGCCTTAACCATTCCGGGGCCACCGGTGGCCAATATCAGGTTAATCTTTGGGTGATGCATCAGGTACTGCGATAGCTCAATGGATGGCTTTTCGACCCAACCAATAATGTCCTCGGGAGCCCCGGCTGCCACTGCGGCATCGCGCACCAACCTGGCAGCAGCAATGGTACACTGGGTAGCCTTTGGATGGGGCGAGAATATTATGGCGTTACGGGTTTTGAGGCTGATCAGCGCCTTAAATATAGCAGTGGATGTGGGATTGGTTGTAGGCACAACACCAGCAATAATACCAATTGGCTCGGCAAACTTACGCACACCGTAGGTAAGATCCTCCTCTAGCAATCCGCAGGTTTTTTCATCCTTATACTTATTGTAGATATACTCCGAGGCAAAGTGATTCTTAATCACCTTATCCTCTACAATGCCCATGCCTGTTTCGGCAACCGCCATCTTAGCAAGCGGAATACGGGCATTGGCAGCGGCAAAGGCAGCCTTCCGGAAAATCTCGTCAACCTGCTCCTGCGAGTAAGTGCTGTAAATCTTCTGGGCTGTAGCCACGCGTTGAATGGTAGCCTCCAGCTCCTGCATGTCAATATTCTTATCAACTTCGGCTACTTTAGCCTCGGGTTTTGTGGTAGTCTTTGTCATTTTAACCAGATTATGCAATTACCTTTAACTCTTTACTTATAGCAGCAAGCACTTTTTCGACAGTAGCATTTGCCATAACGCAACCATTAATTTCGACGTAAGGATTTTCGCCACCTTTTCCGGATTCACACCCATCAATGTCGATAGTTCCCTTTACCTCAACCCTATCCTTAATGTCGGCGGGGAGGTTTTCCATAGCTTTTTTCAGCTCGCGATTACCCTTTACATAGCAGGTAGTCCCTACGCAAATCTTCACTATAACTTTACTTGTCATTATGATGTGTTATTAAATGTTTCTGTTATTTGAATAACAACCAGCATGCCACAACTTATATATTTCTGTTTATGTGATCAATACAAGTATATAGGCAATTAACTCAGTAAAACATTGTGCTCAATTATTGATCAATTCGGCAAACGCTTGCTGCTATATAATAGGACAGTGTACTAAAAATGAACATCTAGATTAAAAAAAACAATTGTAACTGTAATAATAATTTCACCCCTAACAATTAAGGATAAATCTTATTTGATTTATCCTTGCTTTACACTACCTTAGCCTTAAGGAAAAAAATCACTTTATGAATAAAAGCAGTTTATTCAAAGAGAAACTTTCGAAGCTTATTCCTGCTCTTAAATGGATTTCGGACTATTCTTCAACTTTTTTAAGCAACGATACCATCTCGGGTCTAACGTTAGCAGCATATGCAATTCCAGTTTCCCTTGCATACGCAACACTGGCTGGATTACCTCCACAATACGGTATATACGGCTACCTGATTGGCGGCATATTTTACGCCATGCTGGGAACAGGTAAGCAATTGGCCATTGGGCCAACCTCTGCTATCTCGATGATAATCGGCGTAACCCTTGTAAACCTTTCCAATGGAGATATTCAGCGTTGGATAGACCTAGCCTCTCTATCCGCATTAATATTTGCAGGAATAAGCATTCTTGCCTATCTACTTCGGTTAAGTAGCATCATCAATTTCATCAGCGAAACAGTCCTAACGGGGTTTAAAGCTGGTGCAGCAATAACTATTGGATTAACCCAGCTACCCAAACTTTTTGGTGTTGCCGGCGGTGGCGAAAATTTTATTAGCCGCTTAACAACATTATTTGGACAAATGCCCAATACTAATACTACAGTTTTAATATTTGGACTAGCGGCTATTATCCTTTTAATTGTTGGCGAAAAATTATTTCCTGGAAAACCTGTTGCAATAGTAGTTGTAGCAATATCGATACTGGCATTAACATTTACGCCCCTGAACTCAATGGGTTTTAAAACGGTAGGGATTATTCCTAGCGGCTTACCAAAAATCCATTTACCATCGTTGAACCTTGAGGATGTTGCAAACATTCTTCCGCTTGCATTTGCCTGTTTTCTTTTAGCCTACATCGAAAGTGTATCGGCAGCAAAGACTCTTGCTCAAAAAAATGGCTACGATATTGATGCCCGTCAAGAATTGCTTGCATTAGGTGTAGCCAACCTTGCAACATCGCTAGGGCAAGGATACCCCATAAGTGGAGGCCTATCCCAATCGGCAGTTAACGATCAGGCTGGTGCGAAAACACCTATTTCTCTAATTGTAGCTTCAATGGCGATTGGAGTTTGCTTGCTATTCCTTACGGGATTACTAAAAAATTTACCAACTGTTATACTCGCATCAATTGTTCTTGTTGCTATCAGAGGTTTGGTTGATATTAAAGAGTTGAAACGCTTATTCAAGGTAAACCGCTTCGACTTTGTTATTGCCATCACGGGGCTTATCAGTGTAATTATTTTTGGAATACTGCAAGGTGTTCTTATAGCGGCACTGTTCTCGCTGATTCTAATTATCAAAAACGTTTCGAGTCCCAATGTGGCGTTTCTCGGCAGAATTCCAGGAACTAATAGGTACACCGATATTAAAAGACACCCTGACAATGAATTAGTTCCAGGAGTACTGCTATTCAGGGTTGAATCAACCTTGGTATACTTCAACGTAGCCTATGTTTACAATACTGTATGGGCTAAAGTGAAAGCAGCTGGGCCATCGTTAAAAACCGTGATATTCGATTTAAGTACATCGGCTACAATTGATTCAAGCGGAGCTAGGCTCATTAAACGTCTACATCAAAACCTGAAGGATAGAGGAATTGAACTAAAATTGGCCGAGGCACACTCTGTCGTTCGCGATATTTTAAGGCTTGAGGGAATTGAGCATTTATTTGGCCATGTTAGCCGCCGCGATACACTTCACGACGTTGTTGTTGCGGCCATTGGAGAGCACGAGCCAGACATCAAAAAAGCACCTGTAAAACCCCAAAAACTGATGCTTCCAGAGATTATCACGCAAATAGTACTTGGCAACAACTACTTTACCCAAACCCATCCGCGGGAATACTTTGAGTGTTTTGAGGATGAGCAAAAACCTTACATTACATTGGTTACCTGCTCCGACTCCCGTGTGCCACTTAACGCCCTTATGCCCGATACCTCAAATAGAGTTTTTTCCATTAAAAACATTGGCAATCAGATACTATCCACAGAGGGTTCTGTGGACTATGGTATTTACCATTTAAAAACGCCCCTCCTGATGTTTTTAGGACACTCGGACTGCGGAGCAATAAAATCGTACCTAAAAGGGTTCGACTCCGAAATCTACGGGATCAAACACGAACTTGACTTTTTAAAGCCTATAATTATAGAACAAACTGCCGTAAAAGACCTTAACAACCTGCACTCCCAGGTCACCGAGAATAATCTCGACTATCAGGTCAATATTGCTTACAAGAAATACAAAGATCTAATACAAACCGGCGAACTTACTGTAATTGCAGGATTTTATGATATCAGGGGAGAATATGGAAAAGGAAAAGGCAATATTATCATCGTAAATGTAAATAAACATAAGGATGTAGATGAACTTCGGAATATGCCAATATTCGAATACCTATCTACGGCACAAAAGGAATTGCACATCGGCCGATTGAATAACAGAGACAACGCATAAATGATTAATATCCTATATTTGACAGATTCTTATTGAGACATAATCGCCTAGATATTTAATAATTTTTAATAAAAACTTTGAGAACTATTCAGCGATCTCTTGCTTCATTTTCAATAAAGTTAATACATTTGCACTCCGATTATAAAACTCAATAACAAATACTATGGGACTATTCAACCTTGGAGGTTCTGCTGAAATCTCAAATGAAAAAGAAGCGTTTTTCGCTATTATTTTTGCTTGTATGGCTGCTGATGGTGAAATTGCACCTGAGGAGGAAATCAACCTTATAAATTTACTTGCAAGCCGTCCAACTTTCCGTAAGTTCGATTTAAGAGATGCTATGAAGAAAATTCAACGCATCCTTAAGGAAACCAAGAGCCTTGAAGGCTTACTTGATAAGGCTGTGGATAAAATTCCTGCCGAACTACGCCCAACCGTTTACACCAACGCCGTTGACTTTGTTTTAGCCGATGGTACCGTTGCACAAGAGGAAGAAGTTGTAATTGCAATGCTAAAAAGCAAAATGAACATCTCCGACGATTTATCGAAGAAGATAATTGAAGTTATCATTCTAAAGAATAAAGCATAAGGATTAATTATCCTAACAAGTGAACCACTCCAAGTTATTGGGGTGGTTTTTGTTTTTGTACCATCAACTTTTGTAGATTTGTTTAATGAAACAGTGTATTTTGTCCATATTAATCTTACTTTCTGCTTGTTCAAAGAACGAATCGGAGCCCAAATCCCGATTAATAACATTTGGACAACCACAACCTGTAACCATAAATGGATATAGTGCCGATATAATGGAACCCTTCTTTGCATCCAATGGAGAAACCTTATTCTTTAATAACTCCAACCACCCCTCTGTAAACACCAATTTACATTTTGCAAAGCGAATTAATGATATAACATTCGAATATCAAGGAGAACTCAAAGGGGTTAACTCCGAGAGTTTAAATGGTGTGGCCACAATGGATAACTCCAATACATTTTACTTTGTTTCAACCCGTAGCTATAACCAAACTCTGGCGACTATTTATACGGGAAAATTCGAGAACGATAGTATCTCCAATATTACTCTAGTCTCTGGTATCAGTAAAAACCTAGTTGGCTGGGTAAATTTCGATGTAGAAGTTAGTAAGAATGGTAACTTCCTATACTTTGTTGATGGACGATTCGACGAGAATGGTGGACCATATCAAGCCGATATTGCGATTGCAGAAAAAACCGACGCAGGTTTTCAAAGAATAAGTCCCGATTTACTGAAAAACATCAATACTTCGGCCTTGGAATATGCGGCTTGCCTATCGTCCGATATGCTTGAACTTTACTTTACAAGGGTTGATGCTCCTATTTCTGAAACATCAATGCCCAAAATTTATGTTTCAACACGCGAAAGCATGAGTGAACCATTCCGAAAACCATATAGAATCGAAATGATTGATGGATTCGTTGAAGCTGCAACAATCTCACCCAATAATCAAACAATTTACTACCATAAGTTGGAAGGACAGAAATATGTCCTTTATATGGTTCGGAAGGAAGCAGAATAGGGATTTCTTGTTTTTTCTTTAAATTGCACCGCATTTCGATCAACCATCAACCATCAACTAAAATGTATTACCCTTGGGGCGATAATAGACGCTTTAATAGCTACTCAAATTACTTTAAGCGCGAGTTTGGTGGACGTGTTCAGAAGCTCACTATAGATGCGGGCTTTACTTGTCCAAACCGCGATGGTACCGTTGCAACGGGCGGTTGCACCTACTGCAATAACGATGCATTCAACCCAAGTTACTGCTCTCCTTCAAAATCAATCACCCAGCAAATTGACGAGGGTATTGAGTTTCACGCTGTGCGTTACCGAAGAGCCGACAGATATCTAGCGTACTTTCAAGCTTTCTCCAACACCCACGCACCTTTGGCAAAATTGGAGAAACTCTACTCGGAGGCCCTTGCTAATCCTAAAATTATTGGACTGGTTATTGGAACCCGCCCCGATTGTGTTGATGAGCAAAAACTCGACTATTTTCAGGAGCTATCCAAAAAGTATTACATAGCACTTGAGTACGGTGTGGAGAGTTGCTACAACAAAACGCTGGAGCTAATTAACCGTGGACACAAGTTCGAGAAATCGGTTTGGGCCATTGAGGAAACGCACAAGCGTGGCATTAAAACTGGAGCACACATAATCTTTGGACTACCGGGCGAATCGCGCGAGGAAATGATGGCCGAAGCAGCGATACTCTCAAAACTTCCGCTTAGCACCATCAAGTTCCATCAACTACAGATAATCAAAGGGACTGCTATGGAGTTACAGTATCAGCAGAATACTTCAATGTTTAACCTTTTTGGAATGGAGGAGTACTTCAACTTTATGGTGGATTTTCTGGAGCAACTAAACCCCAACTTTGTAGTTGAACGCTTTACCGGCGAGGCTCCTCCCCGATACTTGGCTACGCCACCCTGGGGAAACTATCGTACCGACCAACTGATGGTTATGCTCGAAAAAATTTTGGAACAACGGAATACTTGGCAAGGACGACTGTTTAGTTGATAGTTGTTCGTTGATGGTTGATAGTGTGTAAATAATAATGGTTATTTTATTGCAAACTTATCGAGAAATATAGATCCCTCGTTGCAATTGGAATGACAAGAAACGATCCTCCTTCAATCTTCACGAACAACTATCAACCATCAACTAACTACCATTTGTTCAGATAACCAAAAAATACTACCTTTCCACTAAAATTAACCTAATGGAACCCTTTCTGAGTCTAGTCGCAAAGGACTTATTTAAACTTTATGGTGATAAAGTCTCCGAAATTACCCTAGTATTTCCTAACCGTAGGGCTTCGCTATTTTTCACCAAATATCTTGCTTCTGAACTAAATAGTCCTATTTGGCAGCCACGGGTTACCACTATCAACGATTTAATGTTTAGCATAGCGGGAGTAAAACCCTCCGATCCACTTTTATTGAATCATAAACTGTTTAAGCAGTATCAAATATCAACGGGAAATCAGGAAACGTTCGACGATTTTTACTTCTGGGGAAATATTATGATTTCCGATTTCGATCAGGTGGATAAATACCTGGTTGATCCTGAAAAAATATTTGCCAACGTTAAGGATTTAAAGGAAATAGATAAAAAATTCGATGAATTTGATGAGGAGCACCTGAAAGCCTTGCAGAATTTTCTGAATCTTTTAAATGATTCGGTTGATTCTCATATCCGTTCCCGATACTCCGATATTTGGGAAAAATTAGGCGGAATTTATAGCCAGTTTACCGGTTCACTTCTCACACAGGGTATTGCCTACGAGGGCTTGGCATACCGAATTGCCGCCGATAAACTAAAAGGCGCCAAGCAGTCGCTTATCGATGGGACGTTTGCGCTAATTGGCTTTAATGCGCTTAACAGCTGTGAGCGTATTCTTTTTCATCACCTTAAACGGTACAACGATTCCTTCTTTTACTGGGATTACGACAAATACTATACGCACGGCGAAAATAATAGGAACGAGGCCGCAATGTTTATGGCCGATAACCTGAAAGAGTTCCCCAATAGCCTTAGCCACGAGCATTTCAGTAATTTCAGTACAAGTAAAAGCATTAAGCTTGTCGCATCGCCATCCAATGTGGCACAGGCAAAGCTAATCCCCGATATTCTATCAAATTTAAAAACCAGCACCACTAAAGTTGATATCAACACGGCCTTGGTTTTGCCCGAGGAACAACTGCTGCTCCCTGTTCTATCGGCACTGCCCGATGAGCTGGATGAGGTAAATATCACTATGGGCTACCCCATTAGGGATACCGCGGCCTACAGCCTTATCGATAACCTTATTGGTCTACAAACCAACGCCCGCCAAAGCGGCAACGACTCAAAGTTCTACTACCGCGATGTTCAGAATATACTAACGCATCCTTACATTAAGCATATAGCCAGCGACGACTCTACTAAACTACTGAACCGGATAGTAGAGCGCAAGCTAATCAATATCGACACCGCTACCCTAAGCATCAATCCAACCTTTACAAAGATATTCACCATCGAAAAGAACGGCATCAACCTAAATAACTACTTAGCGGCGCTTGTAAAGGATATTTCCAATGGTTTAAAGCATAGCAGCAATGAGCTAAGCGGAAATATCAGACTTGAACTAGAATTCCTTTTCACGGTATTTAAAGCGCTGAACAGGTTAGGCGATGTTTTACCCGAATTTGAGGGTGACATCAACCCCAAAATTTACCGTGCGCTTTTCCGTAAGGCAATGGCCGAGCAGCGTGTATCGTTCTCGGGCGAGCCGCTTGCCGGTGTTCAGCTAATGGGATTCCTCGAAACCCGTACCCTCGATTTCGAGAATGTTGTAATTCTATCGATGAACGATAGCGTTCTGCCCGGAGTTACCCATAAGCCATCGTTTATCACTCCCAGTCTTCGCTTTGCTTACGGATTGCCCGATTATAGGCATCAAAATGCCATTTACGCCTATTACTTCTACCGGCTAATACAGCGTGCCAACAATATCTACCTAGTTTACACCGATAAGGCCGAAGGCACACGCTCAGGCGAAATGAGCCGTTATATCCTTCAGCTGATAATGGAATCGGGGCTAAATATCGATAGAATCAGGGTTAAGTTCGACCTGGGATTAACGCCAGAACCTACAATCGCAGTAAAGAAAACCGATAAAATCCTATCAATCCTAGGCAAGTATGTTGTTACCGAAAAGGAAGGGAAATACCTCTCGCCCACGGCTCTATCGAGTTACAAGAATTGCTCGCTACGTTTCTTCTTCAGTAAAATAGCCAACATTGAGGAACCCGAGGAAATGGAGGAAGCAATGGATGAACGTGGCGTTGGAACAATTCTTCACCGCGCTGTTGAACTAATTTATAAGGATATAGCCAGCAGTGTTACCAAGGAAAAACTGGAGGAACTAAGCGGTAACATCGATTTAATAAACAACGCTGTACGCATTGCATTTGCCGAAAACTATAAACTTGATATCGACAAAATTGATGAAATCCTGATTGGCCGTAACGCACTAATTCTGGAACGTATTAAGTGGATGATTTTCCAAATGCTTGCAGTGGACACAAACAGAGTTCCATACTCAATTTTTAGTACTGAACAGGAGATAATTATTGATGTTCCCATTACTATTCATGGAAAGGATACCAAAGTGCGAATTGGTGGACGTATCGATAGGATTGAGCAAATAGATAGCCAGTTCCGCATTGTAGACTTTAAAACGGGCAAGTACGATATTAAAAAGGATAGGTTCAAGAGCATAGCTGACCTATTGCAGAGCAAGGAGCTGGATGGTGTTTTTCAAATTTTCACCTACGCGGAGATATTTGGGAAGATAAGCAAGTTCCGACCAAGCCAAATTGCCCCAAACCTTTGGTTTGTGAGGAATAGCTCTAGAGATTACACACCGGTACTTTACCAAACCTCCGAAAAAAGAGGTACAAAGGAAGAGGTCCAATCGTACGAGAACTACGCCCAGCCGTTCAAGGAGTTGCTCCATGGCTTAGTAACAGAAATATTCAACCCCGAGGTTGATTTCACCCAAACCGACAAAGCGGAGAACTGCATGATTTGCCCTTACAAGCAGATTTGTGGACGGTAGATATCGTTGTTTGTTGATTGAGGATAGTTGTTCGTAAAGAATGATAGCGATTGTTTATAGGTTTAGTCATCCCGAGCTTGTTGAGGGATCTTAATAAAAAAACTTATCCGTAAACTAAATGAATTACTGCTCTACGCTTCGTCAGGGATGTTCGCATGTTATATAATGTATTCCTTCTTCATTATTTCTTCACCATTAACTTTCAACTAAAAAACTTTTCCACTCAAACACCTACTTCACGGAATAAATACTATTTTTATTCTGTCAAATAAACTGATATTCAAATACTCGGAGTAATGGCTTACAGTTTCGATACTTACAACGTTGATATTGTTGATCGTCCTTTTGTTCGTGCCGATGGATATACAACACCACAAACCGCTACAGTTTCGCTTTTTAACGAGAAAGGCAGAGAGATCCAAGTATTTCACTTAGCCTATCCCGATATATCCGATATATACGAGCGCATTGGCCGTGGCGAAAACATCAACCTCGACAGTTGCTACGTAAAAGGTTTTTCGGCTACAGCGTGTAAGCGTTACCTAATTATCGATAAACTTTCGTACTTAACTATAAAGGAATTCAGCGCAAAGGGCGCATTCTTCGACTCAAACCTAAACATCGATTTTTCATTGGTTGATTTTACTGATGTAACCTCGTTCAACGAATCCTACATTGTTTCTAAGTCACTGGATTTTCACTCCACAAAGTTGAGCAAGCACGGATTCGATTTTGCCAACTGCTTTGTTAAGGTCGATAAGGTAAACTTCACCCAAACCCAGTTTGCGGATGGAATTATCACTTTTAAGAACACCATTTTCGATGCAGGCGATAAAGACTTTCAGGATGTTGACTTTGGTGGTGGCGAAGTAATTTTCACCAATACCGAGTTTGGCGATGGTAACATATCGTTCATCAATGCTCGTTTTAACGATGGCGATGCAAGTTTTAAGGTTGCCCGCTTTGGTAACGGAAAGGTCGATTTTCACTACGCCAAGTTCGGCAAGGGCAACATATCGTTCGAGCAAACCGAATTTGGCAATGGACGTTCCGATTTTAGAACCGTTGAGTTTGGAACGGGTCGCACATCCTTCAACCGATGCGTATTTGGCGATGGCGAGGTTACCTTTGAGGGAGCGCAGTCCAAAAAGGGCAAGGTATCCTTTAAGCGCGCCACGTTTGGCAACTGTACCGTAAACTACGAGCTATTCGAAGGGTTGGACTCCGACCTCATATTCGAGCGCTCCACGTTCAACGCCGATGTTAGCTTTAGGGGCGCATTAATCAAGGAACTGCATTTAGACGATTGCCAGTTCAACTCCACCCTAAAGCTGCACGTCGATACCTGTCAGGTGATGAACCTCACCGGCTGCATTTTCCGCGATATTGTCGATTACTGGACCCATAGCGATATCCCCAAGGTTACGATCCTAAACCTATCAGGAGTTCGGCTGCTCGGAATCCTTTACCTCGACTGGGAATCCAACGATGTCAAAAAGTTAATCTATAGCCAAACCGAAACAAACTACAGGGATAAAGCAGAACAGTTCAGGATACTAAAGCAGAACTTCAACAACTCGGGCCAGTACGACGATGAGGACTTGGCCTACGTGGAGTTTAAGCGGAACGAGGCCAAAGCGGTACTCACAGAATCACTAAAAAAGGATAAGAAATCGGCCATTTGGCAGTACCCTGCATTTGGCTTTAAAAAACTGGTATTCGACTGGATGGGACTTTACGCCACATCGCCCGTGCGAGTAATTTTCAGCAATGTTGTAATGATACTGTTTTTTGCAATGATATTTACCACCCTCCCCTACATTGCCAGCACGTACCTAAACGGCATTAACCCCGACGACCCATTCTGGAGCAAATACTGGAACACTGCCTACTATACCGCAATAACCTACTTTACGGTGGGCTACGGCGAAATTTTACCGGTTGGAATCCTACGGTTAGTTGCCGACGTTACCGCTTTTGTAGGCGTGTTTATGATGTCGTACTTTACAGTGGCTTTTGTGAGGAAGATATTGAGATAGTTAATCTCTTTTTAACATTTCAACTTTCTATTTGAACTTACGAGAACCATAAAAACATTTGCCATATATCTGATAACCAAACACTAATGAAATGAAAAAAATATCTGTAATATTTCTTTTGCTTGTAATTGTTGTATCGTGCAATAGCAAAAAGCAAAGTAACAATACAGCACAGCAGAGCTTAAGCAACTTCAACCCTCAAGTTTACGAGCTAAAAGATAATAGCGTGAACTTGGTTAGAGGGCAGGTTTTATATATGCCAATCTACTCAAATATTCCGCACTTTATGGATTCAGTTGAGATTGATATGAGTGCCTTTGTGGCTATCCATAATACAGATTTCTACCATAGCATTAAACTTCAGAAAGTCCAATATTTCAACACAAAAGGCCGATTAGTACGCGATTTTTTGCCTAACGAAACAAAAGTTCTTAAACCATTGGAAACCGCAGATTTTTACGTTCCGTACCAGGATAAAAGTGGCACTGGCGCTAATTTCCTAATTGAATGGAAAGCCGATAGCCTTGTTACAGAACCTTTGGTTGAGTCAATAACCATTAATACTAAATTACAAAACACGGTTGCTGTGTTAAGCCATGGAAAGGTTATTAAGGAAATCCGATAATCTACAATATCAACCCCTAATATCTATTGAACTTGGCTCAATATAACCTTCCATAATAGCATAAATGGTTAGGCCTGAGGCAGACTTAATATCTAACTTTGCAGTAATATTCTTACGATGAGTAATTACAGTATGAATGCTAATAAATAGTTTATCGGCAATTTCCTTGTTGGACATACCTAGGGCAACACATTTCAGCACATCAACCTCGCGCGAGGATAGTTCGTTGTCCTGATTCTCCAAAAATGTTTTCGAGTTCGAAAAGGTCTCTTTAACAATATCGATAATCTTATCTGTAGAAAAATTTGTTTCTATAAATGGCAAGTCGGAATCAATTCGCTTACTATCAGCATATATAAGAATTCCTTTTGGTTTGCTCTTGGCACAAACTCCTCCCAACTTTTTAAAGTGGCTTAATGCAGAGGGTTCAAATATGTATCCAAGTATATCGCTAGCACGAAAATCTAACTCGCCAAAACTAGCCTGCTCCACTACTCTAATACCAGCAATGCTTCGCACTATGGATGACAATCCCTTACGAATGATATCGTTCGAATGTACTACTATTACAACACCGCTAACCATTCAGCTCTTCCTCAATTTTAGCGACTATTGGAACAAGTATTTTATCCTCAATTCGGGCGTGGTCCTTCAAATCGTCCTCGAAACGCTGGAGAGCATACAGAAAGTCATTACAGTAATTATCGTTATATGTTGGTTCAAGAAATTTTATAATAAGGTTCCGTAAATCGGAGAGTTTCTCATCCAAATCGGTATGTTCACGCTCAAATGCATGAATACTATAATTTTGTATGCGCTTTCTTTCATTTACAAGATTCAGTACATACGGAAAGACCTGAACTTCCTCGTTCTGAATATGCTCTATTAGTTCAACCTTATAATCCAAGTAAAACTTCTCTATAAGTTGTAGGTTTTGAGAACTTGAACTTTGTATTAGCAGGTTCAGCAACCGCTCAATCTCTGGCACAGTGTAATCGATGTAGTACCTATGGGTTTGCTGCAAATAATCGACAATTGAGATTACGGGAACATTAACTAAACCAGAATCGGGTAAAAAATCGGGGTTGATGTATGTATTTATAATGGCCAAAAAGAAATCTGGATTCACTTTACGCTCCTTACAAATCTGCTCAACGGTTTTATCCCTGAATCCCAGCCTAATTCCAAATCGGTTAATTATGGGTAGTAAATTATAGTTGGATAGAACCAAATCGGCCATCCTATGCTCACGGGTAAAAACTGATTTCATTTGTTTTAATTAGGTTTCTCTGTAAACACAATTAGTTGAAAATAGTTCAACACTAAACAGGCGTATAAAGCGATTGTATAAATTTGTTTAGTTGGAATTTTGCATATCTAAATAAAGTTGTTACTTTAGTAAAAGGGAATAAAAAATTAAACTTATGGAAATTAAAGGTTCCGCCGTAAAAGCCACACCCGATTTTGTAAAGGCAAATTTCTACAACCGCTATAACGAGTGGGTTAAATCGTTACCAGAATCATCGAGGCATATAATGGAACAGCCTATTTACGCCACAACCTGGTACCCATTAATGGAATCGGTTATTATTCCTACCCAAAAGGCCGCCGATCTATTCTACGGTGGCGACCATGCCAAAGCCGCCCGCGAAATTGGCCGCTACAGCTCCGACATTGCACTTAAAGGTATTTACAAGATATTTGTTCGGATTAGCTCCCCACATTTTGTACTGAGCCGAGCCTCCAATATTTTCTCCACATATTACCAACCCTCCGACATCAAGGTTGTGGAAACAGCTGAAAAGAAAACCGTGCTACAGCTTTCCAAATTCCATCCTAACGAGATTCTTATTATGGATAGAATTGCAGGATGGATTGAGCACACCTTGGAAATCACGCTTAAATCGCCATTAAAAGTTCAGGTCGAGAATAAAATCGATGGTAATACACTTTCATCCAGAATCACGGCAGTTTGGGAATAGTTCTGTTTATTATTTGATAAATCCAAAAGGCTACTTTCATTGATGGAATTAGCCTTTTCTGTTTTGGCTTTACACCAAATCAGCAATATCATCGCCCACTCTCCAACCGAATTTTATCGAAAAGCATATTTTTTTAATACATTTGGGTTGAAGTAGTAATCGTTTTTAAGGGAAAAGAATGAGCCACACGTTCCTAAAATCCATCCTGTCAACCTACCTTCTTATTGGGAGTTTATACTCCAATGGACTGAAAGCACAGGAATTTAGCGGAATACCAATTATCGAAAACTTTCCGAAAAGAGAGTACCAAGCTAGCACTCAGAATTGGAGCATTTGCCAAGGGAGCGAAGGCTATATGTACTTCGGGAATAATCAAGGGGTGCTTCAGTACACAGGTTATGACTGGCAACTCGTGGAGATGTCGAACTACTCAATTGTTCGCTGCGTAATATCGTGCGGTAAAGATTCTATTCTTGTAGGTGCCTTTAACGAACTTGGGCTATTAAATCACGACAATACCGGAAACCCTCAGTTTCACTCCTGGAACGATAGAATTCCTAAAGAATTCCAGAACTATGGAGAGATTTGGAGAATCCATAAATCGGGAGAGTTCATCTACTTTCAATCGTTTAAGTCCATTTTAGTTTTCAAAAACAACGAGTTTTACAGGGCAATTACCTCCGATAACGAGTACCGGTTCTCCTATTTAATCGATGATGTTCTTTACATCTACGAAAGGAATAAAGGGTTACTGAAACTTCTAGGCGATAAAACAGAGCAAGTTGAAGGCGGCGATTTTTTTAAGGATAAGGAAATTTGGAGCCTATTCAAAATAAGCAATAACCAACTCCTTATTGGAACCCAGTACAATGGTTTTTTCACGTTGCAAAACGGAAAAGCCAAGCCATGGGAATCGGAGGCAAATCTCTTCATGCTAAAGCACACCCTCTTCAATGGCACAAAACTCAGCAGCAATCAATTCGCATTCGGCTCCGTATCCAATGGGCTAATCATTACCGACGACAAGGGAAAAATAAAACTTACGCTCAATAAGCAGAACGGATTACAGAACAATACCATCCTAAGTGCTTTTGTTGATAATTTGAATAATATATGGCTCGGTCTCGACAATGGCATTGATTACGTAAAAACTAACTCATCAATTTCCTTTGTTCGAAAAAATGGAGGTTTTGGAACAGGCTACTGCTCTATTATCTATCACGATAATCTTTATGCCGGCACAAACCAAGGTTTATTCAAGCTAAACCTGAACAACCGTTCTAAACCTGCCCTAGAATCGAACGATTTTACGTTTTTACCCAAAACGGCTGGCCAAGTTTGGGATTTAATCAGCCTAAACGGTAATCTCCTATGCGGACATAATGCAGGTTTATTCTTAATCCGCAACAATGAGGTTAAGCATATTTTCGATAATGCTGGAGTTTGGCATATTGCTCCAATACCCAACGAACCCAATCTGTATATAATGGGTACATACTACGGTTTTTATCTCCTAAAGGAGAGCGGTAATGATTTTGAGGTAATCTGTAAAATAAGTGGATTAGAAGAATCGGCCCGCAGATTCTTTTTCGACAGCAAAGGATTTCTATGGATGAGCCATGGCTACAAGGCTATATACCAGCTGCAATTATCGCCCGATTATAAATCTTTCAAAACTATCATAGTGCACAATAGCACATCGGATCTTCCGATGGATTACAATAACGATGCGGTGCTTTTTCGGAATAGAGTAATTGCAACCACTGAGAAAGGAATATACGGGTTCGATTATAGTAGCAACAAGTTTATTTATGATTCGAAATGGGATACACTCTTCAACGGAAATGCAAGTCATTTCACAAGAATAATCGAAAGTAACAGCAAAAAGATCTGGGCATTTAGACGTGGATCAATGCAACTCCTCTCCTACTTAACCGATAAAATCTACGACCTCAACACTCGCTCATTCTTACTCATAAACAGCACACTTTCCGGGAGCTACGAGAACATCCTTGCTTTAAATAACGATCAATACCTTATAGGTACCGAGGACGGATTTGTTCTGTACAACGATAACGCAACAATGTCCGATACGGAGAAAATCCCCCTTTCAATAGCCTGGGTAGAAACCATTCGGAACGATAATCAACAAGACGTAAGCGAGAGAATTCCTCGCGTCAATGATAGTAAAAATAACTTTGGAGAAGTTCCTTTCCGGAAACGACATCTACGAATCACACTTTCCATGCCTTTCTTTTCAAGTCAGAATCTGGTAAAATTTAGGTACAGAATCAACGAAGAGCATTGGAGTAAATGGTTGAGTGGAAATACGCTCGATTTAGCAGATCTTACAGATAATAAATACATAGTTGAGACAGAGTGCTCCATTGACGAAAAAGAGATACTGGGAAAAACCAGTATGACATTTAAGATTATACCTCCAGTTCATAGAACATGGTATGCATACTTACTTTACCTGCTAATCATTTCAGGACTATCATACTCAGCATATCTTATCATCAAAACTAGGATCAACCACGAAAAACGTAAGGAATACCTTGCCCAAAAGAAAAAAATGATACGGCAAGAAATTAAGTTAAAACGGAAAGCCCAAGCTGCCGAAAACGAATTGAATGTTCTTAAAAACGAAAAATTACAGTCGGATATAATTTATAAGAGTAAGGAACTTGCCAACGTAACAATGGATATAATTCAGAAAAACATAGTACTTGGAGATATAAAAGAAACCTTACAGGAATTGGTTCGCGAACATCCATCGTTGCGCGATAGCAACAAAATAAATCACTTAGTTCGTAAAATTAATAAGGGTATAGAGCAAAAGGACAAATGGGTGGTATTCGAAAAGAACTTCGACCAGGTTCACGAAAACTTTCTACATCGCTTAAAGGAAATGCATCCCGATTTAACATCTAAAGATATGCGCCTTGCGGCGTATTTACGCATGAACTTAGCCTCAAAAGAAATAGCTCCGCTAATGAATATCTCCGTTCGGAGTCTAGAGATTAGTCGGTATAGATTACGAAAAAAACTAAACATTGGCCGAGAACAAAACCTATACGACTACTTGATAAACATATAAAAACAATATCCTCAGGAATAAAGGCATAAGCCAACTCATATTCATTCGCTATACTACGCGAACAAATTACACCTTTAAACGTTAAACCAATAGTTAGTCTGGTTAGAAAATCACATTAGTGCATATGCATTAAATGTCACATACATATAATAATTGTCTCTATTTCATCAATACCTCATCGCTTTCATTTATTGAACTTCGAATTAAGTTTTATCTAAAACAGTTTTTGTTAATTGGATTTGCCAATTTAAGTTGTCAATACAAGTTAATGTATAGTTCAAAACCTCTACATGATGAATATACTTAAACATTCAAAACGCTGTTTATGTGTAAATTAAATTATTTATGTTGCATTTTTGTTAAGGTGGAAAAACTCTTTTGTTGTAATTGTATATAGGTTAATTTTTGTTAATTCCACCCCCTCAAACAATACATTTGTGAAAGTTAACGCCAAAAAATAATTCTATGATAAAACGTCTTCTTATAATCACTCTCCTTTTATGTTTGAATTCGATTTTTGTCTTTTCTCAAACAATTAATATAAAAGGGACAACACTCTCGGGCGATAATAACCAACCGCTGCCAGGAGTATCTATTTATATAAAAGGAACCACAACCGGAACTTCATCAAATGTAAATGGAGAATTCTCAATTGATGTAGCTAAAGGAAATACTCTTGTATTTTCATTTATAGGGTATGTTACCCAAGAAATAACAATTGTAAATAACAAGCCATTAAATATCACGCTACAACCCAACAGTCAGGAAATAGACGAGGTGGTTGTGGTTGGTTACGGAACGGTAAAAAAGAGCGATTTAACAGGCTCTGTTGCAACTGTTACATCGGAAAAGATTCAACGGTCGCAAGCATCAGGCATCGACCAAGCAATCCAAGGGAAGGTTGCAGGTGTTTCGGTCACTGCAAATACTGGACAACCTGGAAGCAGCGTAACTGTAAGAATTAGAGGTGTTGGAACGGTAGGAAATAGTGATCCATTATACGTTGTAGATGGTGTTGCACTATCAAACATAAACTTCTTGAATCCTTCCGACATAAAATCGATGGAGATTTTAAAAGATGCTTCGGCAACAGCCATTTACGGATCTAGAGGTGCAAATGGAGTTGTTATGATCACCACCAATGGTGGTAAAAATCGATCGAAAATGAACTCCACATTTAGTTACTATACTGGTATTCAAAACAAGTGGAAGACTCTTGATTTGATGAATAGAGAACAGTATGCAAAATTTAGAGGATACGACCCAAATGATGCTACATATTCTAGTTTTTCTGATTGGGTTTATACCAAATTTGGATTAAGCACAAACCCATACATTCCTACCGATATCAACTATGAGAATTACGATACAAATTGGCAGGAGGTAGTATTTAACGACAATGCACGTATTAACAACTACCATTTCACTACCGACGGTGGTAACGAAACCAGTACCTACTCCCTCAGTCTAGGCTACTTAGATCAGGACGGCATCGTCATCTCATCAAACTATAAACGAATCACTTTTAGGGTAAATACATCTCATCAAATTAGCAAAATGATTAAGGTTGGTGAGAATTTATCATTTTATAATTCAAAAAACAGAGGGGTAGCCACTAATAACGAAAACTACTCTGTTCTTAATAGTGCCATTGCATTTGCCCCATGGGATCCTGTAAGGTATCCTGATGGACGAATAACCCCCTCAAGCACAACCAACCTTATTAACCCAATAAGTATGATAGAAAACCAGCACCCAAAGCAGGAATGGAATAGGGTAGTTGGTAATATATATGCTGATTTTACCCCAATCAAAGGGTTAACATTTAAATCTGACTATGGAGTAGATATTTCCTATGGAAAGTTCAGAAACTTCAAACCTAAGTACTTTATTTCGACCAACGATTACATGGAAAATAATTTCCTTGTATTTAGTGACGAAAAGTACTTTACATGGCAATGGGAAAACACTCTTACCTACAATAAAATATTTCAACAAAAGCACGACTTAACCTTAATGGTAGGTACCACAGCCCAAGAAAGCCGTGGCGAATCCCTTGGTGCTTCGGGAACAAATATTCCAAACGAAAGCCCTAACCTTTGGTATTTAAATAACACTACCAAAAATCCGACCGTAGGAAGTAGTGCATCAGAAAGTTCAATGCTTTCATACTTTGGTCGTGTGCAGTATTCCTATAGCAGCAAATACTTATTTACATTTAATATTCGACGCGATGGCTCTTCTAGGTTTGGAAAGTCAAACCGCTGGGGAATATTCCCTTCATTTGCCTTAGGTTGGAATGTGCATAAAGAGGATTTCTTCTCACGTTTCAGTTCCGATATTAACTCTTTAAAGTTCCGTATAGGGTGGGGACGTATAGGAAATCAAGAAATTGGAAACTACGCTTTCACTCCCTCTATATTGGCAAGCAACACAGCATTTGTTGGCTATGTCTTTGGTAATCCTCAATCGCTAGTTACAGGAGGGGCTCCACTTACGATACCTAACGAGGATATAAAATGGGAAACTACTGAACAACTTAATATTGGAACAGATATTACCTTACTCGATAACAAATTGGCTATAACTATTGAGTATTACATTAAGGATACCAAGGATATGCTCGTGAATGTTCCTCTACCCGGTAACGTTGGGGTAATATTCTATCCAACTGCAAATGCTGGAAAAGTTAGAAATAGTGGCTTTGAATTTTCTGCAGATTATAAACAAAAAATTGGAGAATTTGATTTCTCACTAGGAGCAAACCTTGCAACCATTAAAAACGAAGTACTATCACTTGGAGGTGGCGAAGATATCTACGATGCCCCTTTCTTTGGAGAAAACCTTACCAGAACAAGGGTAGGCGATCCTATTGGTTCATTCTATGGTTATCAAATTGACGGAATTTTTCAAGATAAGTACGATATTGAAGAATATACATACGGAGGAGAGCAAATTCAAAGCGATGCACAACCTGGTGATTATCGATTTGTAAACCAAAACAATGACAGTGAGATTGATGATAAGGATAAGGTTAACCTTGGAAGTCCTATACCAACCCTAACCTATGGATTCAACGCTTCCTTTGCTTATAAAGGATTTGATATTCAGATATTTTTCCAGGGAGTTTACGGAAATAAAATTTTCAACTGCAATAAATATTTCACCGAAGGAACTGGACAGTTTAACCTAGATACAAAAATGCTTAATGCATGGAGTGGCAAAGGAACGTCAAACACTTTAGCCAATCCTGAGGGTAGTGCTAATAATTTAAAAGCCTCTAGCAGATACATTGAAGATGGTGCTTACCTAAGGCTTAAAAACCTGCAAATAGGATATACTATTCCTAAACTATTGAGTGAAAGGGTTGGTTTATATGAAACTCGTATTTATATAGCCGCAACAAACCTTTTAACCTTTACAAAGTATTCTGGATTCGATCCCGAAATTGGAATTACAAACGGATTAGATATGGGAGTTGACAGAGGAACATACCCCCAACCAAGAACCTTTACAATGGGTGTAACATTGAAATTTTAGTAATCACTCAAATAAAAAAGCAAAACAATGAAGAAGATATACATATACATAGCTGCAGCACTAATGAGTGTAGGTGCAATTACCTCATGTTCCGAGGATTTTCTCAATAAAGAGCCTCAAGTAGTGATAGTGGTAGAAAATTTCTACAAAACAGGAAACGATGCAATTCTTGCTGTAAACGCAGCATACACTCCACTTCAATGGGAGTTTAATAAAACCTATTTTAACGAGTGGTTTTATGGTGATATTGTTTCGGACGACGCACTTAAAGGTGGAGATGGAATATACGATATGTCGAATATTTTCCAACTCGAGAATTTTAATGGAACAGCAAGCAATGAGTCGTTACTACAATTTTATAGAGCTCAGTACCAAGGCATTTACAGATGCAACTTGGCAATTACTAATATCCCAAACATTGCCCCTGACGATACAATGAATTTGAGCATTAAAAATAGGCTAATTGCTGAAGCAAAAACATTAAGAGCCTATTACTATTTTAGACTTATCAGGATTTTTAATGAAGTTCCTAAAGTTACCAAAATTCCCACAAGTTCTGCGGATTATTACCCTAGCCGTGCACCTCGCGACACAATCTACAAACTCATATACAGCGACTTATTGGAATCCATTCCAAATCTATGGTTAAAAAGTGAATATCCATTAGCAGATTTAGGGCGTATAACAAAAGGTTCGGCACAAGCAATTCTTATGAAAGCATACCTGTATAACAACAAGTGGGAAGATGCGATGGCCTGGGGCGATTCAATTATATCATCAGGAGAGTATGATTTAAACTCAATTTACGCTAACAATTTTAATTTGGAAGGTGAAAATGGAATTGAATCCGTGTTTGAGATTCAATACATAGAAGAGCCCACCAGCGATTATGGACAAGGAAGTGGCTCCTCCCGAGGAACTTTTAACATAAAATTGCAAAGAACTCGTACAGGAAACCAAGGCTGGGGGTTTTGCCATCCAACGATTAACTTAATCAATGAGTATGAAGCGGGCGATCCACGTAAGGATGCGACCATTTCTTCACCAGATGGCGATGTATACCTAGGAAATGGTTACCATAATAAGAAGTATGCACTATCAGGTTACGTTCTTGCTCATGATTCCCGAGGCCCTCTTAATTATAAAGTAATAAGGTATTCTGATGTTCTGCTTATGTATGCAGAGGCAGCCTGTGAACTAAATCAACTTGGACCAGCCAAATTACAACTTGAATACCTAAGAAGTACCAGAAGGCAAGGCAATGCGGGTATACTCCCAGAGTTCCCTTACGGAAGTTATACAGACGACCAAACTGGATTAAGAGCAGCCATTCGCCACGAACGAAGGGTTGAACTAGCTCTAGAGGGCCAACGATTCTTTGATTTAGTTCGTTGGGGTATTGCAGAGCGAGTTATGAATGCCTATAGGGATGGAGAATCCGAATTGGTAAAACAATACATCCAACCTTTTGTGGCTGGTAAACATGAATACTTTCCCATCCCAGAAAGCGAAATTAATCTAAACCCAAATTTATAGTAAAATCTAAATATCTAAACATAACATTTATTCACTAACTCAAAAACAAACGCTATGAAAAGAAGTTTTCTTTTAATGCTAACAGCAGTAATGGTAAGCGGTGTGTTTTTTTCCTGTAGCAAGGACGACGATAATGATATCGTTGTAAAGTCACGCTTTACCGTTACCAATGACGATGTTGATGGTTTCAAGGTTAACATAACCAACGATTCCGAAAACGCAACTAGCTACGAATGGAATTTTGGCGATGGTAGCGCAGTTGGAACTCAAAGCGAGTCAACCTTCTCTTACTCCTATGCAGAAGCAGGAACCTACACAATTACTCTTACTGCTAAGAATGGGAATGTTACCGATGTTTCAACAAAAGAGGTTGTTATATCAGGAATGACCTTTAAGCAGTTCCTATCGGGAACCGCTGCTGAAGGAAAAGTTTGGCACCTCGATTACGAAAAGTTAATCTCGATGTACAACCCAAGCAACACATCTGAATGGTGGTACGGATGGAATTCTCTTCCAACTGCTCAGCAACGTAACACAGTTCGTCATCATGAGTACATTTTCAAACCCGATGGCTCTTTCGAATTTAAAACCAAAGGCTATACTGTACGTCCTGGCACCGATCTATTCTTTGGCGATGCTCCTGCTGCAGAAGGCTGGTCCGACGATATCAGCTGGACTAGCGGTGGTGGCAAAGATTGCAGCACATGGGGAAATAACACAAACCTAACTTTCACAATAGGCACAGCATCTCACTATTCTCAATGCGATCAAAAAATTACTTTAACAGGACAAGGTGGACATATTGGCCCAATGGATACTGGTACCGAAACCGTTGTTGGTGAACCTGCATCAGAAACTTTCTACGAAGTTCTAAAATATGCCGATGGTGGAACAGATCCTGACACCGTAATTCTTTACACACCTTGGGGTGGAAACGAAAATGGCGTTGGAACAACTCGTCCAGGTCTTGGCGTAATCACCCTTGTTTCGTACAAGAGCGATGATCAAATTCCCGCCGATGAGGTTGTTGTTGATAAGCCTTTATCAGTTTATGATATTTCTGAAACCTTTGAGGCTACTGGAACTATGACTTGGGTTGCTGACAATAGCCCTGCTGAGTTTGTAGAAGATTTTGCGAACCCTGTTTCTGGTGGAATTAATACATCGGCACATGTTGGTAAATACCAGCGTGGAACTATGGACTATGCTAACTTACAGTTCGAACTAGCTTACAGAATGAACCTTTCAACACGCAATGTATTCAAAATGAAAGTTTATATCGATGCTGCAGCAACTGTACCTACAGTTTCTATGAAACTTCAGGATACAAAGCAGGGTGGCAACGCATGGCAAACTCAAACCGAGGTTAAACTTACAGACCAGACCAAAGGACAATGGATTGAGTTAACATTCGATTTTAGCGCTGTAAGTACTAATACCGCTTACGATAAAATAGTTGTTCAATTCGGCGATGAAGGAACAAACAAAGGCGACGGGCTATTCTATTTTGATGATCTAATTCTTCAATAGGTTTGGATTGTTAAAAGGTTAATTGATTTTAGAGAGGTTGCATCAAAAAGATTGGAAAATAGTGTTTTTAGATTTAGTTTTGATGCAACCTCTTATAATGAAATCGAGAATTGAATAAGCAAAATTTGAGTTTATAAGAATAAAAGTTACCCATTTGTCTTTCGTAAAAATGAAAAAAATTAGCATACTGACCATTCTAATAATCATCTGTACCTCTACATGGGGACAGGTTGGCCAACTATTATGGTCGGATGAGTTTGATGCAGACACGCTTAACACCGATAATTGGAATTACGATATCGGCAATGGTTCATCAGGCTGGGGAAATAATGAGCTGGAATATTATACATCCCGACCCGAGAATATCAAAGTAGAGAACGGAAAACTTATTATCACCGCCCGGTACGAAAGTTATAATGGGTACAACTACACCTCTGCAAGAATTCACACAAAACACAAGGCTTACTTTGGATATGGTCGTATTGAGATGAGCGCCAAACTACCGAAAGGCAGAGGGACATGGCCCGCATTTTGGATGCTACCCGAGTATGTTGTGTACGGATCCAACTACTGGCCCGATAACGGAGAGATTGATATTATGGAGTATGTTGGATATCAACCCAGTCTCGTTTTTGGTTCTGTGCACACTAATCAGAATCATGGAAGCAATAGTGTCACAAACAAAATCACATACTACGGTGTTGAAAACGACTTTCACACTTACGCCATTGAATGGACCTACGACACCATTAGATACTATGTTGACACTTACCTTTATGGCACCTATAAACGCTTAGGACGCGACTGGCACTACTGGCCGTTTGATCAAAACTTTTTTATCCTACTAAATTTCGCAGTTGGTGGAAACTGGGGTGGCGCACAGGGTGTAGACAATACTATCTTTCCACAAACCTATGAAATTGATTATGTCCGTGTATACGACCTAGGCTACCACGTTAGTGTTTCTTCCAGCAATCTCAACAATGCAGACATATCAATATACCCCAATCCAACCAGCAGTTTTGTCGATGTTAAACTCACGGAGAATTCAAGCGGAATATTTCAAATATCAGTCTACGATATTCAGGGAAGGATGGTAATTCCTCCCAGTAAATATCAAGGAACTGGTTGTACTTTAAATCTAAGTAAGCTCAACGCTGGAATCTACTTCTTAAAAGTAATCAACAATAGCAATACGGGTACTTATAAAATACTTAAGAACTAGATATTCCTAAGCATTTTCTTGCAGAAAACTTAAAATATTGTTCGCTGTTTTTTAACAGCATGCTGATTGTTTTTGCCCAATTTTTCTAAAACGCACTCGTTCGATGAATAGAATTGCAATCATACTCCTTGGATTTCTAGCTCTTGCTTCATGCAAAAGCAAAGTTGAAAAATCAAATAATTTAACAACTGAACGTAAGGTCGATTCGGTACTATCGATGCTTTCCATCGAGGAAAAGCTAGGCCAAATGACCCAAATTTCTAGTTTCTACAACAGCGATTCCGAAAAGTTAAAGGAAATGATTCGCAATGGAAAACTTGGCTCATTACTGAACGAGGTCAACCCTACTGTTGTAAATGAACTACAAAGAGTTGCTGTAAAGGAAGGTAAGCATGGAATTCCTTTGATTATTGGACGAGATGTTATTCACGGGTTTAAAACCATTTTTCCAATTCCCTTGGGTCAGGCGGCCTCATGGAACCCAACCCTGATTGAAAAATCATCGCATATTGCAGCAATAGAAGCACGTGCGAAAGGCGTTACCTGGACTTTTTCACCAATGATTGATGTTGCACGTGACCCTCGTTGGGGTAGAGTTGCCGAAGGTTATGGAGAAGATCCATTGCTTACAAGTATTCTAGGTGTAGCTGCGGTTAAAGGATATCAGGGTAACGATTTATCGGCTAACGATAGAATTGCTGCCTGCGCAAAACACTTTGCCGCTTATGGCGCAGCCGAGGCAGGACGCGAATACAACACAGTAATTACTTCTGATCAAGAATTACGCAATGTTTATTTACCTCCATTTAAAGCCGCTGCTGATGCTGGTGTTGCCACATTTATGGCCTCTTTTAACGAAATTAATGGAGTTCCAAGCAGTGGTAACAAAAAACTTCAAACTGATTTGCTCCGTACTGAGTGGGGTTTTAAAGGGTTTGTAGTTAGCGACTGGACATCTATTCCCGAAATGATTAACCACGGTTTTGCCAACGATGAAAGCCACTGCGCATTAATTGCTGCCAACGCTGGTGTTGATATGGAGATGTCGAGCGATACATATATTAAAAACCTCGCAAACCTAGTAAATCAGGGAAAGATATCTATCGATGTAATTGATAATGCTGTTCGCAATATACTTAGAGTCAAATTTCAACTCGGTTTATTCGAAAATCCGTATGTAGATACAGTGATGTCAACTTTCAAAAACGATTCAGCCCTAATTATTGCTAAAGAACTGGCTTTGGAAAGTTTGGTGCTACTTAAGAATGATAAAAATACGCTTCCATTAAACCCTCAAATTAACAAGGTTGTCATTGTTGGCCCAATGGCTAACGATAGGTACGAGCAGATGGGAACCTGGGTATTCGACTGCGACACCAATACAACCATTACTCCCTTGAACGCAATTAAATCGATGGTGGGTGACAACAGGGTTTTATTTGCACAAACGCTTACCCATAGCCGCGACAACAGTAAAGGTAAATTTGCACAGGCAAAATCAATTGCAAGCAAAGCCGATGCAGTTCTAGTTTTCGTGGGCGAAGAATCTATCCTTTCGGGCGAAGCTCACGGACGTGCAAATATCAACCTCCCGGGAGTTCAAACTGAGTTGATTGAAGAGTTACACAAAACTGAGAAGCCAATAATTGCTGTAATAATGGCGGGAAGACCTCTTTCAATTAAGAATATATTGCCTTTCTGTGATGCAATAATCTACGCTTGGCATCCAGGTACAATGGGAGGACCTGCAATTGCAGATGCTATATTTGGCAAGGCAAACTTCTCAGGTAAACTACCAATATCAATTCCTGTTTCTGCGGGTCAATGCCCAATATACTATGCCAAAAAGAACACAGGTCGTCCGGCAAACTATAAGAGCTGGACTCCCATTGAGAAAATCGCAGTTCGTGCACCGCAAACATCTCTTGGCAACGAAAGTCATCATTTGGATGACGGTTTTGAACCTCTTTTCCCATTTGGGTTTGGCTTATCGTACACCACCTTCGAGTACTCAAACCTCCAACTTTCCTCAACATCAATATCAAAGAATGAATCAATTAAAATATCAGCAACTATTACCAATACAGGAAAATTTGAAGGCTACGAAACAGTCCAACTCTATGTTCACGATGTTGTTGGCAGTATTACCCATCCTGTAAAAGAGTTGAAAGCATTCCAGAAAGTAAAAATAAAACCTAGTGAATCTGTTGATGTTACTTTCACTTTAAACGCTAACGACTTGGCTTATTACATTGATTGGAACAATAGGGTAATTGAGCCCGGACTATTCTCAGTTTGGATTGCTCCAAACTCAAATTCGGGACTTAAAGATCAGTTTGAACTAAAGTAAATAATTGTAGAACAATATATTAAACAAATCATACGCACAATGAAATTAATTAGAACTATACCCGCTCTCTTTGCCTTCGCTCTTTTAGCTTGCTCAAATGGCAATAATAGTGAATCCAACTATAAACTAGTGTGGAACGATGAGTTTGATGTAAACGGACTGGTAGATAATACAAAATGGAGCTATGACACAGCGGGCAACTCTTGGGGCTGGGGCAATAAGGAACTACAGTGGTATACTGAAAGTAACATTGCTAACGCTGAGGTAAAAGATGGATTCCTTCATATTAGGGCAATTAAGGAGCCTACGAATGGGAAGGATTATTCATCGGCAAGGCTTATTACTAAAGGCAAAGGCGATTGGCTTTATGGCAAAGTAGAGGTAAGAGCCAAACTCCCCTCCTCTCGCGGAATTTGGCCTGCAATATGGATGCTTTCCTCCGATAATGCCTATGGAATTTGGCCCGCAAGTGGTGAAATCGACATAATGGAGTTGGTAGGATATATGCCCGATTCTGTCTTCGCATCGACTCATTGCCAGAAATACTACTTCAAAATTGGAACTCAGAAAACTAAAGGTATTTATATGCCAGGAACCGATAAAGAATTCCATATCTACTCTATGGAATGGACTCCGGAACAGATTGACATTTATTGTGATAGCACAAAATACTTCTCATTCCCCAACGAGCATAAAACTTTTGAGGAATGGCCATTCGACAAACCTTTTTACTTAATTTTAAACGTTGCAGTCGGTGGTGCTTGGGGCGGAGTAATGGGAGTGGATTCAACGGCCTTTCCTCAAGAAATGGTTATTGATTACATAAGGGTTTTTCAAAAATAAATGGGCTTTTTGGTTTGCAATTGAAGAGGAACAAAGGGTGGAGCAACGCTCCCCCTTTGCTGGTTTGATTCAAAAAGATTGATGCACTAAAAAAATATGTTATGAACAGCACGGTTTCCAAACTAACTTTTAAGGAAAAAGTAGGTTACGGCCTAGGCGATACGGCATCGCATTTTGTATGGGATATGGTCGGCTTCTGGCTTATGTTTTTCTATACCGATGTTTACGGAATTTCGGCAGCCGCGGCTGGAACTATTATGCTTATTGCTCGTTTTTGGGATATGGCTATCGATCCATTAATTGGGGTTGTTTCCGATAGAACAAATACCCGCTGGGGAAAATTCAGACCCTACATACTTTTTGGTGCTCTGCCGTATGCTTTGCTATCAATTTTAACATTTACTACACCTAATTTTGGAGAGGTTGGTAAAATTATTTATGCCGGTACAACCTATGTGCTATTAATGACCGCCTATGCTGCAATAAACCTCCCCTACTCTGCCCTTGGCGCGGTTATGTCGTCCGACACGTACGAACGGGCAGGATTAAATACTTACCGTTTTATTGCAGGATTTGCTGGGCAATTTATTGTAACAGGGCTTGCTCTCACTCTTGCCGAAATGTTTGGACAGGGTAATAAGGCACAAGGATTCCAGTATACAATTACACTCTTCGCATTTTTGAGTTTGATATTTTTCTTTATAACCTTTAAGGCTACTAAGGAAAGAGTTAGTCCCCCAAAAGCACAGAAAAACTCTCTTAAGGAAGATTTTAGAAACTTATTCCAGAATCGCGCATGGGTAATTCTTGCCATTGTAGGCATAGTTTCTTTTATAATGTTTGCAATGCAAAATGCCGCAGTTGCCTACTACTTTAAGTATTACATAGGTAAAGAAACCAATGTTCAACTTTTCAATGTAATTGGAACGGTAGCATTAATAGTAGCTTTGCCATTTTCTAAACCTTTGGCAAAAAGATTTGGAAATCGGAATGTTTTTATTGGCAGTTCATTAATATCGGGAATATTCTTCATTCTGATTTATTTACCCGGAGCTGAAAATCTAACTACCATTTACATTTTCAACATTCTAGCCAAAATGGCCTATGCTCCCGCGGTTCCATTACTATGGACAATGATTGCCGACTCCGCCGATTATGGCGAATGGACTACCGGCCGACGCGCAACGGGTTTGTACTTCTCTGCTGCTGTTTTTGCCCAGAAGGCTGGTTGGGGAATCGGCGCTGCAATTGCTGGCTGGATTCTTACGGTTTCTCAATTTGTCCCTAACGTTGCACAAACCGAAACGGCTATAACCGGAATAAAATTGCTGGTTTCGGTAATTCCTGGAATCCTTTATATGTCGTGCGCAATCTTTATGATATTCTATAAGATTGATTCGAAAACAACTGAGATAATGAAAAAGGATTTAGCGGCTATCCGGGAAAAAGAGCAAGCAGAACAATAATAATATTTCATTATAAAAATGGATAATCTATACATTGGCAACAATAAAGTAAACAGCAACCAAAACGCTGCAACAGGAAGGTTCACCCAAATTGGCGATGAGAAATTCTACGAGATAGATGAGTACGATTCGATGTTGCCATTCTTTATAAGCCTTGCCAGCGATTCCAACCACTGGATGTACATATCGAGCAGCGGTGGGCTAACCGCTGGTCGTATCAACTCAGACAATGCATTATTTCCATACTATACTGACGATAAAATTCACGAATCGGCGGAGGTTACAGGTAGTAAAACAATCATACAAGTATCAAAGAGTGGAAAGGTTTATCTATGGGAACCATTCTCAAATCGTTGTCAGGGCATTTACTCAATTCGGAGAAAAATTTTTAAGAGCGTAATTGGTAACAAAATCATTTTTCAGGAACAGAATCTCGATCTGGAACTTACTTTCTGCTATAGCTGGATGAATTCCGATAGGTTTGGTTGGGTTAAGAAGAGTTGGTTAACCAACAATTCAAATCAATCCTTAGGTCTATATTTTATTGATGGCATTCAGAATATTCTACCTTACGGAGTTAGCGAATTCACTCAGAGTAAATTTTCAACTCTTGTTGATGCCTACAAAAAGAGCGAGTTAATTCAGGAAGTGAACCTTGGATTATTTCGAATGGAATCGATAATGGCCGATAGAGCCGAACCTAGTGAGGCACTTAGAACCACCACGGTTTGGAATTACGGTTTACCCAATAGTTTGTTCCTTCTAAGTTCGGTACAACTCGAAAATTTTAGGCAGGGAAAAGCAATTACCAACGAAACTGAAGCCAAAGGTTTTAGAGGCGCTTTTTTTGTGGCAAATCAAGTCCTGCTTAGCCCAAACGATACTAAAGAATGGTATTTTGCTGCAGAAGTGAACCAAGACTCTGCGCAGGTAAATAACCTTCTACTATTTCTAAAAAACAACAAGAACATTGATGAATTGCTAGAGCGGGATATTGCCAAGGGAACAAAAACCCTACAATCCATAATTGAACAAGCCGATGGAGTCCAAGATACTGCCGACGAGAATACCGTTGCACGCCACTTCTCCAACACCCTTTTTAACGTTATGCGGGGTGGAATTTACAGCAACGATTATTTCATCAGCAAGGACGATTTCATAAAACATATCAAGCATTTCAACACTAAAATTGCTAATACATATCTTGAGTTTTTCGAGAACCTACCAGAATCAATTCTGTATTCGGAACTAGGCGAGTTAATTAAGGCTAAGAGCGATTCCAACCTTTACCGATTATTCCTAGAGTATTTGCCATTAACATTTAGCCGCCGACACGGCGACCCAAGCCGTCCGTGGAATGTTTTTAATATCAACGTAAAGGATAAAGACGGGAACAGAATACTTTACTACCAAGGGAATTGGCGCGATATTTTCCAGAACTGGGAAGCACTATCAATATCATACCCTGGTTTCATCAACTCAATTATTGCAAAATTCCTCAACGCCAGCACTGCCGATGGATACAATCCTTACCGAATAACAAAACACGGAATAGATTGGGAGGTGATTGAGCCTGAGAATCCTTGGTCGAACATAGGCTACTGGGGCGACCACCAAATAATATACCTGTTAAGACTGATGGAGTTATCCAACAGTCATTTCCCTGGATTCCTTAATTCGTGGCTCAACAAGGAGATTTTTGCTTACGCAAATGTTCCATACAGAATTAAAGCCTATAGCGATATTGTTGCAAACCCAAAAAACACGGTAACCTTCGACAATGCGTTACATAAATCAATCGAAAATTCAGTCGAAAAGTATGGAGCCGATGCCAAACTTATTCTTGAGTCCAATGGTAATGTTAAACTTGTCTCCCTTACAGAAAAGTTACTTGCAACGCTTCTGGCAAAATTAAGCAACTTTATCCCCGAAGCGGGTATTTGGATGAACACCCTCCGTCCAGAATGGAACGATGCCAACAATGCACTCGTGGGTAATGGTACATCAATGGTTACGCTTTATAACATGCATAGGTTTGTGGTGTTTTTGCGTAAACTTTACCGCTCATCGGAATCCGATAAGTTTATTGTATCCAATGAGATACAAATATTTTTCAATGAGATAAACAGAAGTTTCAATCAGCATAAGAAACTCATCAATACTGGTTTTGACAATGCTTCGCGAAGAAGTTTAACTGACCAACTAGGAATTGCAGGGGAAAACTACAGGAATGCGGTTTATGCTGGATTATCAAATAGTAAAAACACTATTGCAAAAACAGAGCTAGTTGATTTCCTATCAACTGTTCTGGAATTTATTGACCAATCAATTAGTGCAAATAAGCGTCCCGATGGAATGTATCACTCATACAACCTAGTAACTTTTTCAAGCAGTTCAATATCAATTCGATATCTGAACGAAATGCTTGAGGGACAAGTTGCAATTTTGGGTTCGGGAATTCTATCGGCCAAGGAAACCGTTGATTTGCTGGATGCGTTGCGTAATAGCGCACTATACCGACCCGACCAGCAAAGCTATATCCTCTATCCAAACAAGAAATTGCCTACCTTTTTAGAGAAGAACAATGTTCCTGAAGATTTAGTAAATACCAGCAAAATCCTTAAAACATTATTGAATATCGGCGATACATCCATAGTTGTAAAGAGTCAAGCGGAGAAATATCACTTTAATGCCGATATTATTAATGGCGAACATCTAGCAAAAGTTCTCGAAAACTATAAAACAAAAGCAACAATCAATATTGATAAGGATGATATTCAAAAGGTTCTGGACATTTACGAAACGATATTCGACCACCAATCGTTTACCGGACGCTCTGGAACATTCTATAAGTACGAAGGGCTTGGCAGCATATACTGGCATATGGTTTCCAAACTACTTTTGGCTATTGGGGAATCAATTGAGCAAGCAGTCGCCAACAACGAGGATAGTAAAATAATTAACGAGCTGAAGCAACACTACAACGAGGTAAAAAAAGGAATTGGCGCACATAAATCGCCTGCGGAATACGGCTCATTCCCTTTCGACCCATACTCGCACACTCCAATAATGGCGGGTGTTCAACAACCCGGGATGACTGGGCAGGTGAAGGAGGATATTATATCGAGGTTCTTGGAACTGGGTATTACTGTTTGCAATGGCCAAATAGAGGTAAATCCATTCTTGCTCAGTTCAAAGGAATTTCACAAATCAAACAATCAAGCAACACCTTGGTTATCCGTAATGTACTGTTCTACCCCTTTCGTTTATCATTTAAATAAAAAACAGGGTATTGATGTTGAGTTTGCCGATGGAAAAACTATCAACGTAAACGGCTACAAACTACCTTCAGACATTAGCCAATCAGTGTTTATGAGAGATAAAAAGATAGCCAGAGTGATTATTCATACAAAAGGATAGCACTACGGTTTGTTGGTGGATTTATACAACTCGTCCCGATGATTCAACAACTCATCGGGATTTTTTTTTAATAGAAATTTGGATGCTGCAATTTTGTTTCCGAAACAATGTAAAAGACGGAAACAATGAAAAACATTTTATCAGCAGCATTAATAATCATCTCAATAAGTGTTAATGCACAGGTTACAGTTAAAGGAAAAGTCACCGACAAAAATGGCAGCCCCTTAGTTGGTGCCAACATTATTGTTAAAGGAACTTACGATGGAACGGTAACTGATTCTACTGGAAATTATTATTTAAAAGTAAATACCGAGAACTCCACACTAATAGCAACCTATATGGGTTTTATCAATCAGGAGATTACGGTAAATTCAACAAAAGGTCAAACCGAAATCAACTTTAAACTCAAAGAAAATGCTAACCAGATTGAGGGGGTAGTTATTTCTGCCGGAACATTCGAAACAGCCGACAGAAAGCGCAGTGTAACTCTGCAACCCCTCGATATTGTAACAACTCCTAGCGCCACGGGCGATATTTACGGAGCACTAACCACACTACCTGGGACTGCCGCAATTGGCGAGGATGGACGCCTTTTTGTTCGTGGTGGCGATGGATACGAGAGCAAAACTTTTATTGATGGTCTACTATCGAAAAAACCTTACAGTTCCAATGTACCCGATCTACCGAGCCGTGGACGCTTCTCCCCTTTCCTGTTTAGCGGACAAACATTTAGTACCGGAGGTTATTCTGCCGAGTATGGTCAAGCTCTATCTTCCGCTTTAATTCTAAACTCAAATGCTCTTCCCCGAGAATCGCAAACCGATATTTCAATTATGTCTGTTGGTGTAGGTGTGAGTCATACCATTAGAAAGGAAAAATCATCGATTTCTGCAGGGGTTGATTATACAAACCTTCAGCCATATTTCCAATTATCATCCAGAAGATTCGAGATGAATAAATATCCTGAATCCATTGGTCTAACGTTGGTTGCTCGTCAGAAAGTTGGAGAAGATGGAATGCTAAAGTTTTTTAGCACTTACTCTGGCACTCAGTTCGGACTAAAATATCCCGACTTAACTGTACCCGGCTCAATGTCCGACATCTCAATTGAAAATAAGAATAATTATACCAATCTATCATATAACGATAAGCTAGGAAAAGGATGGTACTTAAAAAGTGGTGTTGCATTGACTATTGATCAGAATAATTTGAACCTACAGTCATACCTTGTGGATGAATCCAGTAAGAATGTACAAGCAAAAATCACCATAAAGAAAAGTTTTAACGAAAATGCATCGCTACTATTTGGTGCAGAGGAAACCTACAACTACTTTAATCAGGATTACAACAATATCAGCACATCGTTCAGCAATAACAGCAATTTCGATGATTTTGAAACAGCGCTATATGCCGAGGCCGACTATAGACCAATCAGTAATATTGCATTAAGAGCGGGAGTCAGAGGCGAACACAGCAGTTTATTAAACGACAACAACTTAGGTGCAAGACTTTCGGCTGCTGTAAAAATTACCAATTCATCGCAACTATCGCTTGCATACGGTAATTTTTACCAAACCCCAGAGGACGACTTGCTTCGATTCACACAAAATCTAACTTTTGAGAGAGCGAACCACTACATAGCCAACTACCAATGGGAAAAAAACGATAGAATATTCCGTATTGAAGCTTATAAAAAGGATTACAAAAATCTTGTAATCTATAATCCAAATGAGATTTGGAATGGAGAATCATACAATAATTCAGGAAAAGGACATTCACAAGGAATTGACATTTTCTACCGCGACAGAAAAACTTTCAGAGGATTTGAATACTGGATTTCCTACTCATATGTAGATTCTAAGCGCCAGTACCGCTATTATCCTAAAATGGTAACACCATCGTTCGCACCAACTCATTCGGCAAGTATTGTGGCAAAGAAATGGATACAAAGTATTACTACACAATTTGGACTATCTACAACATTCTCAACTGGTCGGCCTTATAACAACCCCAACAGTAGCGAATTTATGGACGGACGCTCCCCATTCTACCACGATATTAGCATCAACTGCAGTCATTTAAGAACCATTTACGGAAAATCAGTAATTATATATGCGTCGGTAAATAATCTGTTAGGTCGCAATAATATCTACGGATACCGCTACTACAGTCAACCCAATGCCGAGGGAATTTACGAGGCATTCCCACTTAAGAACGACTCCAAAAGGTTTTACTTCCTAGGTATATTCATCACTCTTTAACTTAATTAACAAGTGCAACGCAAACTTAATAACTCAATATCAAATAACTTAATAAACAAAACAAAATGAAAAGAACAATTTTAACAGCAGCAATTCTAATGATATTAGGAACTGCAATGGCACAACAGACAAACTTTGAAAGCGCAATGAAAGAAACCTTAACTCTTTTTGATAGCGCAAAAACTGCCAACGATATACAGGCAGTAGCCAGTAGGTTTGAACGTATTGCTACTACAGAATCATCCAAGTGGGAGCCATTTTATTATCATGCATTTGCTTACATCAACCTTAGTTTCAGAGAAAAGGATGGCGATAAAAAAGATGCCTTACTGGATATTGCGCAGAAGAGCATCGATAAAGCACTAGAAGTAAATGGCGATAAGTCTGAACTCTACGCATTGCAAGGATTTTTGTATCAAGGACGAATACAGGTTAGCTCTATGCGAGGAATGACTTACTCCCAAAAAGCATCGGATATACTGGAAAAAGCAGTAAAGGAGAATCCTAAAAATCCACGAGCCTTATTCCTTTTAGGACAGAACATCTACTATACTCCAAAAATGTTTGGAGGTGGTAGTCAAAACGCCTTACCAAAATTCCAAGAAGCAAAGGCATTATATGAAAGTGAAAATGGCAAGACTGGAATAAATCCCAAATGGGGTTCAAAATCGAATCAACGAATGCTTGATACCTGCTTAAAGGAAAATAGTTAACTTTAGCCATAAATCGTATTGATGATAGGCAATAATACTCCTAAAGGGTTATAAACCCTTTAGGAGATTAAAAAAACCACATAACAGAACCCAATTTATAACAAGATGAATCCTAAGGAAATTAAAACATTTATAGTCCGCCAACTTATTGATGTAGCAATAGCACTTGTGCTAAGCGGATTTATAACCTATGCATTTGCAGGAAACTATCTATTCACAAATTTCAGTACGACTTACAAAAATCTGCTTTTTGGTTTCTGCCTTGGATTCACTCTTTGGAAAGGAAATCAATATATTGGTTTTATTGGTGATATTTATTTTCCTTGGGACCGAAATCCTAAACTCACATTATTAGCTAAATCCTTTTTATCTATTGTGTTTTCGGTCATAGATATTTTCTTGGTAAACTTTCTATATCTAAAGTTTGTATTTAACATTAATATATTTGATAATCCAAGCCGATGGATTTGGCAGATGGTAATAACCCTATTAATATCGCTGCTAATAACCATAAGTTTTTACCTTGCATACTTCTTTAAATGGTGGAGAATTGCCACAGTTAACGAAGAGAAGCTAAAGCAGGAAGCCATCCAGTTACGCTACGATGCACTTAAAAGTCAAGTAAATCCGCACTTTCTTTTTAATAGTTTAAGCGTACTAAGCTCTCTGGTCGATACCGATACGGCAAAAGCAAAGCTTTTCATTCAACAATTTTCCGATATTTACCGTTACGTGCTCGACCAAAAAGATAAGGAGTTGGTTTCCTTAGACGAAGAAATACGGTTTATAAAATCTTACATCAATCTTCACCAAATGCGCCACGGGGAGAGTTTAAAAATATCTATCGATATCAATAACCTCTCAGGTTATATCATTCCGCTTTCGCTACAAACTCTTCTTGAGAATTGCTTTAAACACAACATTATATCGGAGGAAAAACCTTTAAATGTTAGGTTATGGAGGGAGAATGATTTTATAATTGTGGAAAATAACCTACAAAAACGACGCACAATTCAGGACTCGAATGGGATTGGGCTAGAAACCATTTGTAAGCGATACGAATATCTAGCGCATCATCCAATGGAGGTGATACAAAATGAAACTTCCTTCACAGTAAAAGTTCCTATCATTAAATCAATATCATAAAATGAAATACTTAATTCTACTATCCATAGTTTTTTTCGTATCGGAATTAATCTTGATGCTTGTTAAACGTTCAAGTAAGATTGATTCGAAGCGCCAAAACGATAAAGGATCTCTAGTTTTGCTCTGGGTAGTCATAACCCTTTGCTTTACTTTCGGATTTACATTTGCTAACTATAAAACTTGGACTCTCACAAATTATACAATTGCCACTATTGGCGTTAATATAATTCTACTTGGAGCATTAATTCGTTGGATATCAATAATTCAACTCAAAAGCGCTTTTACAGTGAACGTTGCCATTGCAAACAACCATAAACTCAAAACCGATGGGGTTTACAAGTATGTTCGTCACCCCAGCTATTTTGGACTCTTGTTTATAATGTTTGGATTTTCGGTTAGTATGAATAGCTATATATCTATTTTGATCATTACAATTCCAATGTTACTAGTAATTCTTTACAGAATTAAGGTTGAAGAGGAAATTCTACTCGCAGAATTTGGGAATGATTATTCTAACTACAAAAACAGAACAAAAAAACTTATTCCTTGGGTTATTTAAAATTTTAAAAACCTAGCTATGAGACACTTAAAACTAGCAATATTTATAGTAGTAATGCTAATTACCAACTCTTTGTATGCTCAAAGCAAACATTCCTGCTCAACATTTCAAATATCATCGGGCGATACAATTGTAGTAGGTCATAATTTGGACGACTACTTTACTGTACCCGGAATTGTTGTAGTAAATCCACGGAATATCCAAAAGGAGAATATTTCGTGGTACGATTTAAGAAAAGGCAAAAAGGATGATCAACCACGAATTACATGGAAATCTAAATATGGCTCAATAACCTACAACACATTTGGCCGAGAATTTATTGATGGTGGTATAAATGAAGCAGGACTTTACGTAGGCGAAATGACCTTGATGGAAACAGAATACTACACCGACCATTCTAAACCGACCTTTTACCACTGTTTCTGGATGCAATACCTGCTCGACAACTACGCAAGCGTAAATGAAGTGATAGAAAACCTAACCACCGTTTGTATTGATGGTCATAGCCGCTGGCATTTCTTTATAGCCGATAAAACTGGCGATGTTGCTACAATTGAATTTATTAAAGGCAACCCTATTATTCATAGGGGGGGAAATTTACCACACAAAATTCTGTGTAACTCAACCTACAGCAGCGATTTAGATTCACTTAAACTTTACAAAGGATACGGAGGGGAGAGAATAATTGATATTAACGATAAGGAAAACACAAAGCGTACAGTTAGAGCAACCGAACTAATACGAATTTTTAACGAAAATAAACCTAACCCAATTGTAGATTATAGTTTCGATATGCTTTCATCGCTTAATCTTGGCAATAATCAGTGGCAGGTGGTTTGCGATTTAACCAACCAAAAAATTTACTTCAAAACAATTCTTTGCAGTAAAATAAAGTATACCAGCATAAAAGAATTTAATTTTGATACAAGCAATCAACTTTACCTAGATATACACAGCAATTTAGAGAATGATATTACAGGTAATTTTAAGCCGCTTACAGCCAAAGCAAATAAAAAGATAGTTCGAAAAACTTGGTGGGCAATTGATTTTGGATTCTTTGGGAATATCTTTATGAAACCATTTGTTGTTCTTTTTATGGGATCGAAAATGAGCAACTATACCAGTGACTTTTACTTAAAAGAGTAAACTCCAAATCATTTAATCGAAAAAAGCATATATATGAACTATATTATTGCAGAGGACGAAAAGTTGACCGCCGACAGGTTAAAAACGATGATTACTTTGTTGCGACCAAGTTTTAAGTGTCTTGCAGTGTTTGATTCTGTATCATCGGCAGTTAAATGGCTAAAACAGAATCCTCATCCTCAACTTGCTTTTTTCGATATTCAGCTGGCCGATGGCATTAGCTTCGAGATTTTTGAACAGGTAAAAATCGATTTTCCGGTAATATTCACCACTGCATATAACGAGTATGCGCTTAAAGCATTCAAGGTTAACAGTATCGATTATCTGCTTAAGCCAGTGAATGAGAATGAGCTAAAAGCGGCTATCGATAAATTTGAAAACACCAGAAACACCTCTACATCTATTGATTCAAACCAAATTACAACGCTGATAAACCAGCTAAGCAACAGCTATAAATCGAGGTTTTTGGTGAAGGTTGGCGAGCACCTTAAGATGATTAACTGCAACGATATTGCCTTTTTTCATAGCATGGAAAAATCAACATTCATACGCAACACCGAGGGGCGCGACTACGCCATTGACCAAACCCTCGACCAACTTGAACTGGTTGTAAACCCATCTGAGTTCTACCGCGTTAATCGCGGTTGCATTATTGGAATAAACTCCATTCGCGATATTGTGGCCTACTCCAATAGTCGCCTCAAAATAGTTCCAACCGTAAAAGTCGACGAGGATATAATTGTAAGCCGCGAGCGCGTGTCGGGGTTTAAGGAGTGGTTGGAAAGGTGAAGAACAAATAAATTTCACTTTGCTTATTTAGAAATTTGGCTTTCTTTTGCATCAAATTTCATATATGATTTACGTTGATGCTCCTAGTCCATACTACCAATTCGAAAACTTAAGCAAGTTTTCGGACAGAATAACCCATTTCATTTCAACCCGAAACCATAACGGAAGTAATAGATTTACAATTGGAATGAACGAATACCTAGATGAAGCAGGTGTTAACGTAAACAGAGAAATTCTTGCAGAGCAATTCAACTTTAAACCCGATTCGTATGTATTTGCGGAGCAAGTACACGGCAATATTGTAGAGTTCATTAGCCCTGAAAAACGAGGGCTGGGTGCTTTCAACAGAGCCTCCTCCCTACCCCGCTCCGATGCAATGATAACACATCATTCCAATATTTGCATTGTTGCACAAGCGGCCGATTGTGTTCCAATCCTTTTCTACGACCCCAATAAAAAGGTTATTGCTAGCGCACACGCTGGCTGGAAAGGAACTGTAGCAAAAATTGCAGGAGAAGTAATAAAATCATATAAAAAACTATACAACTCCAATCCCGAAGATATTATAGTAGGTATTGGTCCATCCATTGGGCCGTGCTGCTATGAGGTTGGACACGAAGTGGCTGAACAAGCAAAGGAATCCTTTATTAATACAAATAAACTTCTTATTCAAAACCCCAAATACATAAAGCCAGTATTCAACCTTTGGGAGGCAAACATAAGTGCGCTAATTGAGCAAGGTGTAAAGCCTGAAAATATTGAAGTAGCCAAAGTTTGCACAAAGTGCAATAATTCCGAATTCTTCTCGGCTCGCGCTGGCGATAGGGGACGATTTGGAGGGTTTATTATGCTGAAAAAGAGTGACAAGTGATTTGTGACAAGTAACATCAACTAGTTTACATCTCCAGCGAAGGGCAATGGAATTGGAATGCAAAAAACACACAACAGTAAGTCGTCGCGCGCCAACATTGCATCAAAAGTGAAAAAGCATTAACAGAAGGCAACGCCCTGAGTTGCATACAACCTGTTAATTATTTTGCTATAGCCGTTGGGATTAAGTTCTATACCACAAGTAAATCCCTGAAGAATTTTTCTTTAAAAACAAAGAACTCTATGTATAAAATTTCGTTTAACTTTGTATGATATAAACCCTTAGAGCATGAATGCCGCTGAACTAAAACTCGACTTATTTCGCAGACTCGATAGCCTCGATAGTAAAAACTTAGAGCATGTATACTCCAAAATTATTGGGTTGATTAATGCCGAATTAAAGAGTAACCAAGCACTATCGCCAGAAATTAAAGCCGCCTTAGATACCGCCATTGAGGCAAGCGAAAAGGGGAATGTTCACAGCCACGAGAGTGCCATGCAAAAAACGAGGGAGCTGTACCCAAATTTGTTCCGATGAAGACATTAGTGTGGACTGATACCGCATTGCAGGATTACCATCAGAACATTGAATATCTTCTACAAAAATGGTCGGAAAAAGAAGCTTTAAACTTTATATCCGACGTTGAATCTGTTCTTTTTGAGTTGATAGACGAAAAAGTTGAATTCAAAGAGAGTGGCTACAGGAATATAAGGCAATGTGTTGTTTGTAAGCAAATAACATTATACTACAGGCATAAGAGCAGTAACGAAATTGAACTACTCCGTTTTTGGAATAACCACAAGGATACAAAAAAACTAAGCCTATAATTCTCCGCTACTACATTCCATCTTCAGCCAAGTACGCCGCTATACCATGCATGCGTCCGAAAGACACATGCTAACTGGGGGTGCCAAAAAAATATGTACTTTTATCCATAGTAGTAACTGTTTGTGGAAAAACAAAACTACTTAAAAGAGTTGGGAGTTCCTTATGGGCTCCCTTCTCTTAAATTTTTATCGGACAACAGTGAATTTGAATATATTTACGAAAGTGAAATGATGGAAATTGGTAATTACGCGGTCAGGAGACCGCCATTTGTTCAAGCGTAGTTTTGAAAACTACGCTTAGCAAGGTGCAACTGACTATTGTGGTGAAAGTAAAACGCAAAAAGCACGCAACTAACGTCGCATGCTTTTATATTTTTTTTAGAAATCTATAGAATGCAAAAGATTATTTATTCACTTCATCTTCATAACTAACTGAATAAACTCTTTCTTCCATTAGCCTTTGATTCAAATAACTAAAAATCAATTTTGTACCTTTTTAATAATTTTAAAAATGTTGACCAGGATTCTTTTTCAGATCTTATTTTTTCTACAACTACATTATTTGCAACAATATTTTGAAGCCTATATTCATAACTGCTAGCAAATAATTTTTCATCTAAAGTCCTATCTTGTAGTAATTTTTCACAAACTTCGAATAGTCCCAAATAATCATCAACCATAGACCATTCTTCCTCTGATGATGGTTCCCATGTATTATTCTTTCTAAGTTTTCCATGAACCATTCTTAGAGACTCTATTCCAAACATTTCTCTAATTTTTAGATGATTTGCGGCATTTGTAACTTTACTTTGATACCTAAATTGAAAATAAGAAAGTACAAAAGTAATAGTAATAGCAACACTAGATACCGCCAAAAAGATGTTAGTAATTTCTTGTGACATAACAAATAATTTTAATTTAGTGAAAAGTTCTAATCAAAAGGTGGGATTTTTACCCACCTTTTTTATTTTATTAAAACGTAGTTGTTAATCTTACGTGTTTAATATAATCTTTTGAACCAGAATAGGAATTATTTGGAGAATTTGTATCAAAAACTATACCTTGTCCAGCATCAAGTGAGAATGTTTCATTTGTCCAATACCAACCAACTAATGGAGTAATTTTGGGGTTTGTTACATTAGATACATTGTCATATATTAATTTCATATCATTCCAATTTGGTGTTTTCCAAATTTTACCGTTTCTATTTTCATTTAAATTTTTAGCCACATACCATGTCATATCAGTAATTTCATTTGTTTTTTGAACAATTTTACCATGCTGTCCTGTTCCGTCAACATAAAAAATAACACCACCGTATAATTCATCACCAATATTATAAGTAGGAACACTTGTAGTAAATGAATACAAACCACTACTTACAAAACCACCACCATTTGATGCAAGAACTTTGTAATAATATAGAGTATTTGGTGTTAACCCTGTTAAATTTATACTTACAGTTGTATTATTAGTTAATGTAATAGTACTCGATGTATTTGTAAGTGACCCCGCACTTGTTCCATATTTAACATATACATTAGTAGATGATCCACCTGTATTAACATCTGCATTAATTGTTACACTAGTAGATGTAATATTAGATGCACTTAAATTACTTACAGTTGGTGCAATTACAGGATTGGTTACTACAATATTATTAATTGTTTTTGTATCATCACAACCATCTTTTACAGTTGCGGTATATGTACCTGCAGTTGCATTAAATACATTACTAGGTTGAAAAACACCACTATTTAATTGATAATTATATGGTAATGTTCCACCACTAGCAGTTAATGTAATTTGACCATTTCCGCCAACAGTAGTTGGATTAGTAACACTACTAGTTAATGATAATTGATTTGGTTGAGTAATAGTAATGTCTTTAGTTGTTGTTACTGTTCCACTTTTAACTGTTACTGTATATGTACCTACCGATAAATTACTAAATGTACCACTAGATTGATATTGACCATTACCAATTTTATATTCATAATTTCCGTTTTCACCACTTGCTGTTACTGTAAAACTACCTGTACTGCGTCCATAACAAGTTACATTTGTTTGTGATGTAATAGTAATAGTTAATTGATTTGGCTGTGTAATAGTTACACTTTTAGTAAATTCTTTTCCTTTACTATCTGTTACTTTTATATTATAGGTACCCGCAATTAAATTTTCAAATTTACCATCTCTATTTGCATCAAGTTGATTATTATTATAATAATCGTATTCACCGTTACCGGTTACTACTGTAACAGTAATAGAGCCATTACTACCTCCATTAGTGGTAACATTAGTAGATGTGACATTACAAACTAAATCTTTAATTTGTTCAGTTTTAGTGTCATTCTCGCACCCAAATAATACAAAAAGCAACATTGTTGCTAGTACTGTAACAGAAAATCTACCCATGGTCATATAGTTTTAAGTTTTATAATCAATTCAATAGCATTCAATAATTCAATTACCAAATTAATATTTAATTGCTATAATACAAAGTAATTGCAATTAAAGATATCTTAAAAATCAATATTGACTCCTTTTGACAAAAGGACAATAATTTAGGACTAATGCCAATATATCTAAGATTATCACCACTATAGCACAACCCGTTCCTAAATGTGGAGCTCCTAAGTGTGATGCGGAGTTAGAATGCAAAAAGCGCTTAAACATTGAACCAAAGGTGCCAAAGCATTAACAGAGGGCAACGCCCTATGTTGTAAACACCCTTGATAATTACATCGCCCTGTAAGGGCAAAAGGCTGTTCGTATCATCATATACATCGTAACTGCCTTTCGCCCTTTCAGGGCTTAGTGGAGTGCTACTTCACTACAATGGGCGATGCCCATTGTTTTTGCTTTAAGCCCATTGGGCTTATTCCACTCAAGTTATTCACAAAACATCCATTTTATCAAAAATCAGTTTCGTTTTAAGCAAAAATTTGTAGGTTTGGCTTTCAGAATTTTAGAAACCAAATCAAAAAACAAATAACTTAAAACCTAACTAAAAATGTCGCACGAACCAGTTGAAAAAATCAAAGGTCTTCCGGAGAATGCATACACTGAGCTGAAGGAAGGCGAAGAGTACCAACCCGTGATGTCCCCAACCAGAATTGTTCCTGAGGTAACAACATGGAGTGTTCTATGGGGATTGGTGATGGCCGTAATATTCTCAGCCGCAGCCGCTTATCTGGGATTAAAAATTGGACAGGTATTTGAAGCCGCAATTCCCATTGCAATTATTGCAGTAGGTTTATCTACAGTAACTAAGCGCAAAGGCGCATTGGGCGAGAATGTTATTATTCAATCTATTGGAGCCAGTTCAGGAGTTATAGTTGCAGGTGCAATTTTCACACTACCCGCACTTTACATCCTTAACCTCGATGCAGAATTTTACAAGGTATTCCTTGCATCGCTATTCGGTGGAATTCTAGGTATTCTATTCCTAATTCCATTCCGCAAATACTTTGTTTCCGATATGCACGGAAAATATCCATTCCCCGAGGCCACTGCAACCACCGAGGTTCTTGTATCGGGCGAAAAGGGTGGCTCCCAGGCACGACTACTACTAGTTAGCGGATTAATTGGAGGTATTTACGATTTCATTATTGCCACATTTGGCTGGTGGAGCGAGGTGGTTACAACCCGTGTAATTCCAATTGGCGAGGTCATTGCCGATAAAGCAAAACTTGTGTTCAAAATCAACGTAGGTGCGGCTGTTATGGGCTTAGGGTACATCATTGGGCTTAAATATACCGCAATTATTGCAGCAGGCTCGTTTGTAGGTTGGTTTGTAATTATTCCAATCATAAATTACTTTGCCCCAGGTTTAACCGAGGCCGTTGGAAGTAACATTACCGATGTTGTTGGAAACATGAGCGCGGAGCAAATCTTCACCGCTTACGTTCGTCCAATTGGTATTGGAGGTATTGCAATGGCCGGTATTATTGGCATAATTCGCTCTAGTTCTATCATCAAAAAAGCATTTGGACTAGCTGTTTCGGAGTTAACCGGTGGAAAAAAATCGATAGCAAAAGAAGAACTCCGTACTCGCAGAGATATACCTATGGCAATTATCGCAATTGGCATTCTACTTACTGCTGTTCTACTTTTTGTATTCTTCCAATTTGGAGTTGTTCATAACCTTACACATGCATTGGTAGGACTTGGTATTGTAATGGTTATTGCATTCCTTTTCACCACAGTTGCCGCAAATGCAATTGCTATTGTTGGTACAAACCCAGTATCGGGAATGACCCTTATGACGCTTATTATAGCATCGCTTATTCTTGCATCAATAGGATTATCGGGAACATCCGGAATGGTTGCAGCATTAATAATTGGGGGTGTTGTGTGTACTGCATTATCTATGGCCGGAGGCTTTATAACCGACCTAAAAATTGGATACTGGCTAGGTACATCGCCCTATAAGCAACAAACCTGGAAATTTTTAGGTACACTTGTATCGGCTGCTACCGTTGGTGGTGTTATCATCATCCTTAATAAAACATACGGATTTACAGGCGAAGGCGCTTTGGTTGCTCCTCAGGCAAACGCCATGGCTGCCGTTATTGAACCTATGATGAGTGGAAAACCTGCACCATGGTTACTGTACGGAGCTGGAGCTTTTCTTTCGTTAATTCTTACTATGATTGGAGTTCCTGCGTTGGCTTTCTCCTTGGGTATGTTTATTCCACTTCAACTTAACACGCCATTGCTAATTGGCGGTATTGTTGCCCACATAGTTGGAACTCGTTCAAAAGACGCTAAAGTTAATCAAGCACGCAAGGAGCGCGGAACTTTAATTGCATCGGGATTCATTGCCGGTGGTGCATTAATGGGCGTAATAAGTGCTGTACTTAAATTTGGAGGAATCAACTTTGTAAATGCGGAATGGTTTGAGTCTCACTCAGCCGAAATAATTGGTTTTGCAATGTTCCTAATCCTTTGTGGATACATGATTTGGGAAAGTTTAAGGGCAAAACCCGAGGCCGAAGAATAGTACAAACACCAAGTTAAAAGTTAAGGGATACTGAACATTTCTCTTAACTTTTAACTTTCTACTTTATAACTTTTAACTTTTTAAGAGTATGATAAACAGAGATAATTTAGTCGACCGCTTTATAAGGTATGTTAAGATAGATACCCAAAGCGACGATACAGTAACCGATAGATTTCCTAGTACCGAAAAGCAATTGGTTCTTTCCAACCTACTAGTTAAAGAACTAAAAGAACTAGGTGTTGAGGATGTTAATATTGATGAGTTTGGCTATGTAATGGCCACCATCCCTGCTAACACTACCAAGAATGTTCCTACACTTGGATTCCTAGCACATGTTGATACCGCTCCCGATATGCCCGGGAAAGATGTTAAACCTCGATTTGTAGAGAATTACGATGGTACCGACATCATCCTAAACAAAGAAAAAGATGTTGTACTTGCAGTTAAGGAATTTCCTGAGTTAAAAAACTACATTGGGCAAACCTTAATTGTAACGGATGGTACAACACTTCTTGGTGCTGATGATAAAGCCGGTGTTGCTGAAATAATGACTGCAGTTGAGTACATAATGAAAAACCCCAACTTCAAGCACGGAAAAATCCGCATAGGCTTCACTGCCGATGAGGAAGTAGGGCGAGGTGTTGACCATTTTGACGTTAAACGCTTTGCCGCGGATTATGCTTATACAATGGATGGTGGCGCAATTGGCGAGTTAGAGTTCGAGAATTTCAACGCTGCTGGTGCAAAAATCACCATACAAGGAAGAAATATTCACCCCGGTTACGCAAAGGATAAAATGCTCAATGCAATACTAATCGCTCAGGAATTCAACAGTTTACTTCCTGCACACGAGCGCCCAGAACACACTGTTGGTTACGAGGGTTTTTATCACCTTATAAAAATGGATGGTTCTGTTGAGAAGGCTACCTTCCAGTATATTATCCGCGACCACGACCGCAAAAAGTTTGAATCGCGCAAAGCTTATATGGAGCGTATTGCAGAATACATAAACACTAAATACGGTCAAGGAGTTGTTACTCTTGAGTTAAAGGATCAATACTACAATATGCGCGAAAAGGTTGAGCCTGTTTACCACGTTGTTTCTACAGCCATTGAAGCTATGGAAAAGGTTGGCGTTAAGCCAAACGTTAAACCAATCCGTGGAGGTACCGATGGTGCTCGTTTATCCTATATGGGACTTCCCTGCCCCAATATCTTTGCAGGAGGAGAGAATTTCCATGGAAAACACGAGTATGCCCCTGTTGAAAGTATGGTTAAGGCAACCGAGGTTATCCTTAAAATTGTTGAATTGTACGAATCAAAATAAACCATTAAATTGTAAAAAAGCTCCAGTTATGGGGCTTTTTTACATTCCTCCTACTCTACTAAATATTTCCACTTTGGTTTTAGTATTTCCTTTACTGAAGAATACGGAATTTCAAGTAGAATATCACCCTGAACGTAACTGGCAATCTCATAAACATTGTAATGCAATAGCAAGCCTTTATCTCCAAATCCAAACTCACGGGGAAGTGTAAACTTATCGTTTGGAAATCCAAAATTTACCGATGATTTCCCTTTTCCATCAAGGTATTTAGCATTGAAGGCAGACTCCGCAACAGCATAAAAATTCTTTACATTTTCAAACACATCAGTCAGTTCAATTCGCTTCGATTTTCGAACATCGTAGTTTTGGTAGTGATAATTTTGAATTCCATGTGCACCACCCATATAATCGGAGTAGAGATAACGTATAGTTAAAACTTTACAATCATTCCGTAAAATTTCATAATTTATTTTTAAATACCAATCAATATAGGCAGCATCGGGAAATGCGCCAGTATAATCCACAAAAGCGCTATCGAACCGTAATGAATTTTCAACAAGCTTATTTTTAAAATCGTTCATTGTTGATACACTTGAACTATCCTCAACCATTTGCAAATAGTCCGAAAGCATATTTCTGGTTAGTCGATTGGGCACATCGGATACTATCGATGGAAAAACAAAACTCACTCGAAAGCAACTAGCCTCTGGCGTTGCACATCCTCTCGTAAGCACAACCGAATCGGCACTAATAACCAATGGCTCCGTTGGTGCCTTAATGGTATTGCTATAAACATAGTACAATCCTATAATTGCAAGGATTATAATGGGTATCCACCAGTTGATCTTTTTATTCATACTATCAAATTGAGTCGTGACGAAAGTAGTAAATAATTCGATACAGAATTTGTTGCCCATTTATAGCTTCTAATAAACCATAATATCAACTTTCAATTTAAAATAAATTTTCATAAATTAGATAACACTTTAACTATCAATATGGAGCAAGAATATAAACGCCTTACGATTAAGGATTGGGCTGTTGAGGACAGACCTAGAGAAAAAATGCTGCAGAAAGGGATTGGAAGCCTAAGCGATGCCGAACTAATTGCGATACTGCTTCGATCGGGAAATTCGGATGAAACAGCCGTAAGCGTGGCCCAGCGCTTGTTGGCGCTTGCGCAAAATAACCTAAACGAGTTGGGCAAATTCACCCTAAACCAAATCACACAAATAAAAGGGATTGGCGAAGCCAAGGCAATAAGCGTTATTGCAGCGCTAGAACTTGGACGACGCAGAAAAGCCATTGATGCATTAACCCGAGAAAAAATAACATCGAGTAGGGATGTAATTGAGATTTTTCAGCCTATTCTGGCCGACCTCCCTCACGAAGAGTTCTGGGCTTTACTCCTGAACAAAGCAAACAAAGTGATCGAAAAAGTGAGAGTTAGCCAGGGTGGCGTTGCAGGAACTGTTGTTGATGTCAGAATCATAATAAAATCGGCTGTTGAGAAACTTGCGTCATCAATAATAATTGCTCACAACCATCCATCGGGCAATCCCAAACCCAGCGACAAAGACATATCGATCACAAAAAAGCTAAAAGAAGCAGGAAATTTACTGGATATAGCCCTATTGGATCATATAATTATTACCGATAACGAGTGTTATTCATTTGCCGATAACGGCAATTTATAGCATATTTACAAAAAACAATCTGATATGAAATCACGTTTACTGGCACTAATTTTTCTTACCTCATCGGCAATTACAAACGCTCAAGATATATCAAAGATGTACCAAGAAAAAGTATTTAGCAAAAAAGGAAATAACCTTCCATATAGAATAATGTATCCCAAAGATTTCAATTCCAATCAAAAGTATCCAGTTATATTTGTTCTTCATGGATCAGGCGAAAGGGGTACCGACAACCTAAAACAACTCACCCATGGTGCTTCGATGTTTGCTAGCGATTCTGTTAGGGACAAGTTCCCTGCTATTATTGTTTTCCCGCAATGCGAAACTAATAGCTATTGGGCTAATGTAACAAAAGATCAAAACGATAACGGACTCAACTCATTCCAATTCGTTCCAGAGGGAAAACCCACAAAACCGATGGAATTACTTATCAAATTAGTAAAGGATCTCGCCCGAGAAAAATACGTTGATAAAAAGCGAATATATATTGGAGGTTTATCCATGGGCGGCATGGGAACTTTTGAAATAATTTCTCGCGAACCTAATTTATTTGCTGCTGCATTCCCAATATGCGGGGGTAGCGATCCTTTAACAGCAAAAAAATACGCCAAAAAAGTTAAAGTTTGGATTTTTCATGGAGAAATGGATGACATAGTATCACCGGAGTACTCCAAAGCAATGTACAAGGCAATACTTTCAAATGGGGGCGATGTAAAACTAACGCTATATCCTTTTGCTAATCACAACAGCTGGGATAGTGCATTCAAGGAATCAGGACTATTACCTTGGCTATTTAGTATCAGAAAATAACCTATTTTAGCGATTCAGATATTGTTTCCACTCCAGCGTAGTACCATGGAAAACATTAAAATCTACTTTTCCATGAACGCCTCTTAATCTACCTGTATGCGAATACTGCCAGAAAGTCCATGGCCGACCAATGTCGGGTTTATGATCAAATGAACAGATCCAAATATCGTTTTTGGGAAAATTATCCTTGATGTAAAACTTGTAGGTATCCTCGTTGGTGTATATAATCAACTTTTTACCGGCTTTCCGTTCGACAATTGCCACAAAATCTTTTAAGTCTGCAATGATCTCCTTTCGAGGTCGACGAATTCTATTTCCCCACTCCTCAACATCCACTACAGGAGGTAAATCAAACTCACTTAGGTTAACCCTACGCAAAAAGTTATCGGCCTGACGGTCTCCTTCGCGATTAAAATTAAAGAAATGGTAAGCGCTTACAGGAATACCCACTTTTTTTGCACCATCAAAGTTTTTTTGAAAGTTTCTATCGGGGAGAGTTGCCCCCTCGCTTGCCTTTATGAAGGCAAAAGAAACGCGTTGATTCTTCACTCTTTCCCAATCGATTTGACCCGTATGGGCAGAAACATCAATTCCTCGAACTATATACCGGTGATCGGGTGAGGATAGAAATCGCACTAAAAACCATACACAAAACGCTGTAAAAAATAGAGCGACAGGTATTACCCACTGTTTTTTATTCTTTTTTTTTGCCATAATTCTTTTGAAGCCCCAAAGTTAGCAACCATAGATAAATTGCCACATTATTTAGACAAAATTTTAAAAATATAATCATCATATGACTCGTAAATTGCTGAAATTTCAAAAAAATCATCACTTTTGTAACTCAATAATTTGGAATATTTATAGAGACTTAATTTTATCTGTATGACGAAAGTTTTCTTCAGATTTCAAAAAATAGCAATTCTGCTAACTTTATGCCTTACATTAAACTCTTTCTACTGCAATGCAGAGAATTATGCAAAAAAATTAAAACTTATCCCCGTTGGCTCCGATTCACTTGAACTAGTTTCGAAAGTAGGAGTTCCCTCGCTAAAGGAAAATGTTTACCGCTACTACTACGGAAAAAACGAAGCGATTGTAATTGATAGCATAATTAAAGATATAAGGCTGGCAGAGTCTCATAAAAAACTTAAAATCCACTTAAGGAGGGAAAAGAATCAACAAAAAAACGTTCCGGCAATTGCCTCGTTAAGAATAGGAATGAATCTTAATGAAGCATTCAATAGGGTTGGAAATCCTGATAGCATTGCCAAAGGAGAGGACTGGTACTACTCAAACAGAAATAGAGTAGAACTTGTTCAGGGAAAAGTAAGACAGGTAGAGGTTCACCTAAAATCCAACCTTGAAACACTCGATTGGGTATGGTTAAACTTTACCAACGGAGGGCTGCTTTTCATGAATTTAACCTTAGCGTTTATAATGTTTGGGGTTGCCCTTAATATAAGGTTAGACCAATTTAAATTGGTGTTGAGTTCCCCAAAATCAGTAATAGTTGGCTTTCTATCGCAGTTCTTTGTACTACCCTTTGCCACTTTTATTCTAGTTTTAATTATCCGACCCACTCCGAGCGTTGCCATGGGAATGATACTGGTTGCAGCATGCCCTGGAGGAAATATTTCGAATTTTATTTCATCCATGGCAAAAGGGAATGTTGCACTCTCTGTCACCCTAACGGCTATAGCAACAATAGCAGCGGTAGTGCTAACCCCTTTCAATTTTGCCCTATGGGGAAATCTATACTCCGAAGCCTCAAACCTTGTTATTCCTTTTAAAATTGATGCCTGGGAAATGATTAAAACTGTTTTCATATTACTTGGAATTCCTATTGTTATTGGAATGTGGTTTTCACAAAAATGTCCACTCATTACATCAAAAATCACTAAACCAATTCAAATTCTATCCATAATTTTCTTCTTGGGCTTTGTTGTTGCAGCACTATCTGCAAATTTCCATTACTTCATAAAATACATTCATTTAATTGCACTTATTGTTATTGCTCATAACGGATTAGGATTGCTGGTTGGATACTTGAGCCCGACACTCCTTAAATTACCACAGCGAGACAGAAGAACGATAGCTATAGAAACAGGTATTCAAAATTCAGGCCTGGGTCTTGTGCTAATATTCAACCCTAACCTATTCGATGGCTTAGGCGGAATGGCCTTTATTGCTGCAGCATGGGGGATCTGGCATATAATTTCTGGATTAGCTTTAGCTTACTACTGGTCGAAAAGATCTCCTGTTGAAGCATAATGATTGATTATTAACCTTACATATATTTATGCCCACAAGCCGAGAAAATATTGAAAAATGGTCATGGAAGTACTGGCTTCTTCGGAATTATCAGGATTTTGTTTTCCGCCTTTACTTTAAAACAGAGATAGTTGGATTAGAGAAAATTCCAGCAAATGCAACCCTGATTTTCGCACCAAATCATCAGAATGCCCTGATGGATGCACTCGGTATGCTAAGTTTATACAGTAACTGGCAGCCCGTATTCCTTGCCCGCGCCGACATTTTTAAAAAACCTGCCGTTATTAAGATTCTCACATTCCTTAAAATAATGCCCGTTTACCGTATCCGCGATGGATATGAGAATCTTTCATTAAACGACGAGATCTTCCTGAAAACAATGGATGTCCTTCATAATAAGAATGGACTTATAATACTTCCCGAGGGAAACCATGCTGGATTCAAACGCCTACGTCAACTCAAAAAGGGCATTGCCCGAATAGCGTTTCAGGCCGAAGATGCCGCCAGCGGAAACTTAAATATCATAATTATTCCTATTGGACTAGAGTACAGCAATTACGTACGGTTTCACAGCAAATTCCTAATTAGAATTGGGGAGCCCTTTGAAATAAAGAAATATCTTGATCTATACCACCAAAATAAAGCATTAGCCTACAATGCCCTTATTGCTGAACTAGAGCAAGGAATGAAAGAAACCATGATTAACATTGAAGATGAGAAAAACTACGATTCTTATCTAAACATAACCGAAATGGTTTCAGAACGATACATCAAGAAAAACAAACTCCCCAAAACTCAGAACCAAAAATTCATTGTCGACAAAAAAATAATTGCAAAGTACAACGACTTAAAACAAAGCAACGAGGCTGAATTCAATGATTTAATGGTGAAATCTGCCGAGTACGGCAATCTGCTTAAATTGAATAAAATCTGCAATAAGGCAGCACCTTTAACCACAAAAAAAATGCTTTTACTACCTTTCGAAGCAATGGCATTACTGGTAACCCTTCCTCTTTTTGCTTACGGAGCAATAAACAACATTATCCCAATAATGATCCCCTACAAACTCAGCTTAAAATTTCAGGATGTTCAGTTCCACAGCTCAGTAAGGCATGTAGTGGCTCTTATTATTTTTCCGTTGATGTATTTAATTCAAACCTTAGTATTTGGACTTATTGTAAATGATGGATGGTTAACGTTGGCGTACCTAGCCTCGTTACCAATTGGAGCGGTTATTGTTTATCATTGGCGGTACCGGTGCATCAAATTCTACAGAGCAATTTCTTTACTCAGGTTTATGAAAGCAAGACCCGATCAGTCCAAAAGGATAAATGAACTATATTTTGAACTGTATGAGAAAACTGAAAAAATGATTATAAAATAAATGATAAAAGAAAGGCGACCGTTTGGTCGCCTTTTCCTATTACTTTTTACCTTTCTTAGCAAGTTTGTGATCCTTAACATATTTCTCAAGAACACCTTTAAGATCAGGCAATCCAATCTCAGCCAAATCGTAGTAAACACGAGTTGTAGGTTTCTTAATCTTGATAATGCGGTTAAGATCAATAGGAGTACCAATAATAACTGTATCGCACTCCGTTTTATTGATAGTAGCCTCAAGGTCTTTTAGCTGCTGTGCACCATACCCCATAGCAGGAAGGATACGACCAATATTTGGATAAATCTCGAAAGTTTCTTTTAGTTTACCAACTAGGTAAGGGCGAACCTCAACCTCTTCGGAAGCTCCAAATTTACGAGCAGCGATAGTACCAGCACCAATCTTCATTTCACCGTGAGTTAAGGTTGGACCATCCTCTACAATTAAGCAGCGTTTTCCACTAATTAAGCTTGGATCGTCAACTTTAATTGGAGATGCACCGTCAACAACAAGGGCTTTTGGATTTACCTTGCGGATGTTCTCACGAACAATTTGAATTCCCTCTGGAGAAGCTGAATCCATCTTATTAATAACGATAACATCAGCTAAACGCATATTAACCTCGCCAGGATAGTAACTAACCTCGTTACCAGCACGGTGAGGATCAGCAACAGTGATAGTTAAATCAGGTTTGTAGAAAGAAAAGTCGTTATTACCGCCATCCCAAAGGATTACATCGCAACCATCAGGATCTTTCTCAGCTTCGCGAAGAATTGCCTCATAGTCAACACCAGCATAAATAACGTTGCCACGTACTACATGAGGTTCGTACTCTTCCATTTCCTCAACGGTACATTTGTGCTTCTTCAAATCCTCAACCTTTGCAAAGCGTTGAACTTTCTGAGCAACTAAGTCGCCATAAGGCATTGGGTGACGAACAGCAACAACCTTTAAACCAAGACCCATTAAGTACTCAATAACCTTACGTGAAGTTTGAGACTTACCGCAACCAGTGCGGGTAGCTACAACTGCAATAACAGGTTTCTTGCTCTTTATCATAGTCTCGTTAGGACCAAGTAGCATAAAGTTAGCGCCAGCAGCGTTAACGATTGAACTTATGTTCATAACTCGGTTGTAGGGAACATCGCTGTAAGAGAAAACGCAATCCTGAATGTTCTTTTCCTTAATAAGTTTTGGAAGATCTTCTTCTGCAACTATTGGAATTCCCTTTGGGTATAGCTTACCAGCTAGTTCTGCTGGGTATTTACGACCGTCGATGTCTGGAATCTGTGCTGCTGTAAAAGCCACTACATTATACTCCTTTTTATCGCGGAAAAAGGTATTGAAGTTGTGGAAATCGCGACCAGCAGCTCCAATAATTACTACATTACGTGCACTCATAAAACCTCCTTAATAATTTATAGTTAAAATTTAGGTTAATGTTTGTTTTTATTAGACACAAATTTATATGTTTAAAAATCAGAGCAAAGTTGATAGAACTTTTTTTAAAGGCACTAGAAATCAACCACGAACGAAAACACTATCCAACCAAATGATATACTGTAAATTACAACGAAATCAGCAGAAACATGTTAAGAAACATAAACTCAAAACCCAAAAGAACAGGCATGTGCCAAACATTTGAATCAACACAACAACAATTTTGAATACATCAATACCTTTTATATTACACTTAATTGTCATAACTTTAACAAAAAGTGGAGCCAGAAACCACAAAAAAACGGGGCGTTACCGAAAAGCCATAAGAGTAGGTCAATTCAAAAGAATAAGCCATGAAAAAAACTACATTTACCATTGCTCTTCTTGTAGCAATATCGGTTTTGCTTATGAGTTTTGTTAAAATTGCAAAGGACGATAAAACCGTAAAACTCTCGGATATTAGTGCATCGTTAAGTTTGTTTGAGGGTGTAGAAGGCCAAGACTTTGTTGGTAACAAAATCATTTACAAAGTGATTGAAAAAGATAGTTACGATAAACTATTCAAAGAATCCGCCCTAGTATACGCCACCATTGTTCAAGTAAATGGAACTATTGATGGCATTAATAAGGGAACAATAACTACCGATAGCGACTTTGCAAAAGCCAACATTGGTTTCGCATTGAAAGACGTTCCTGATCTAAAGGATAGAATAACCAAGCTTCAGGAACAGCTGCAAAACCTAAAACCAAAAGAAGATTTTAAAGGATTAGAAATGAAAAAAGCCCCCAAAGCGGCAGAAGGAATTGATTTGGCCAAAAAGCAACTTGCTGAATCGTCGAGTATGCTGCCCCAAATTGCCGAAAATTTAAAAGCAGTTGCCGAGAAAGTAATTCAGAAATAAAACGTAAAATGAAAAAGGACGAGAAAATTTCGTCCTTCTTTTATATCCAAATACTAATTATTATCAAGCAACTTCAATATTTCATCCATTTTTGGAGTTAATATTATTTCCGTTCTCCTGTTTTTCTGACGAGCATCTGCGGTTTTGGCCTTATCTACTGGTAAAAACTGGCTGCGACCAGCAGCAGTAATTCTAACAGGATCAATTTTGGTTCCATTGAGCAAAATTCTCACTATTGTGGTAGCCCGTTTAACACTTAAATCCCAGTTGTCGAGCATATCGCCAGTACCTTTGTAAGGGACATCATCAGTATGGCCTTCTACCATAATGTTAATGTCAGCGTTCTGCTCAAGAACAGGGATTAGTTGTTTTAATGCCGTTGCTCCTTTTGCATCGATCTCGTACTTGCCCGATTTGAACATCAACTTTTCCTCCAACGAAACGTAAACCTTGCCATTCTGCATGGTAATTGTTAAACCTTTACCCTCGAATCCGAACAATGCATCGGCAACCTTTTTGCGAAGCGATTGCATAATTGAATCCTTACTACTGAGAATCTTCTCAAGCTCTATCAATCTAGCATTTCTTTCCTCCAAATCCTTACTCATCTTTTCCAAATCTGCCTGCATATTATCGAGACCCCGTTTTCGCTGATACAACTTTCGCTCAAGCTCCTTAAGAGCATCCTCCTTTTGCTGTAATTCTTCCTGATTCCTTTGGATCTGAACCAAGAGCTTTCGGGTTTCATCCTTGCTACCCTGCATCACGCCATCCTGCAATTGCTGCAAATCAGCATAGCGCTCCTTAAGGGTAGAGAACTCTTCCTTCATCTTATTGAACTCAAGCGCTCTGTTGGCACTATCGGCAACAAGCCTATCGTTATTGGCTTTCAGCAATACCGATTTCGATTCCAGTTCCGAACTTTTCACATTTAACGCTTCGTTTTCCGTGGTAAGTTTTTCTCGTTCCTCTTCACATTTAGCATTTTTATCCTGTATAGCTTGGAACTCTTTTGCAGGAACACAAGCTGAAAGAATTAACGAACCTAAAAAAATGGCCTTAAGTATGTTGAACTTCGTTGACATAAGTTTTAAATGATAAGGTTTAAGCAAAGATATGAATTTTATTATAAGTCCATAATATCATTTGTTTAGATGCAACAAGAAGCATTACGAATTCTACAATCGCAATAAACGTAACAACCATTTAAATTTAAAAAACTTAAATAGTTTTAAATTGATGAAAATAAACCGCAGTATATTTAGAACGTATAATATCTTTGTCGATTAACATTTTTGTAATTTTACTGTTTTAAAAGCAAGTGAAAAAGTATTTACATGGGTGCTATTTTTAAACTGTTAAATGGAATAAATTCTCCGGATGACCTAAAAAAACTGAAACCCGAAGATCTTGAACTGTTAAGCACAGAGCTTCGTCAGTTCATTATTGATGTGGTATCGAATAACCCAGGCCATTTCGGAGCGAGTTTAGGCGTTGTTGAGTTAACAGTTGCCCTTCACTATGTATTCAATACACCTTACGATCGGATCATTTGGGACGTAGGGCATCAGGCATACGGTCATAAAATACTCACAGGTCGCCGCGATGTATTTCACACTAACAGAAAATATAAAGGTATTAGCGGCTTCCCGAAACGCGACGAGAGCCCTTACGATGCTTTTGGCGTTGGCCATTCATCAACCTCTATTTCTGCAGCACTAGGAATGTCTATTGCATCTGGTTTAAAACTCGAACCTCGCCAGGTTGTTGCTGTCATTGGCGATGGGGCTCTAACTGGCGGTATGGCTTTTGAAGGGTTGAATCATGGGGGAAGCCTAAAATCTAATCTTCTGGTAATCCTAAACGATAACAATATTTCAATTGACCCCAGCGTTGGCGCTCTAAAAGAATACTTGTTGGATATTACCACCTCCAAAACGTATAACAAGTTAAAAACAGATGTTTGGGATTTATTAGGCCGATTCGAAAAACTTGGACCCCGAACTCGTTCCATAATTCAAAAAGTTGATAACGCGGTTAAAACTGCTTTGCTCCGCCAGAGCAACATGTTTGAATCAATGGGATTCCGATACTTTGGGCCTGTTGATGGGCACGATGTGGTTTATCTCACGAAAATTCTAAATGACCTTAAGAATATTCCGGGACCAAAATTGTTACATTGTATTACAGTAAAGGGCAAAGGTTATTCTCCTGCCGAAGAAAACCAAACAGTTTTCCATGCCCCTGGAAAATTCAACAAAGAAACTGGCGAACGAATCGTTATATCAACAACAAATCCAACACCACCTAAATACCAGGATGTTTTTGGGGAAACGCTGGTTGAACTTGCAGAGAAAAATAGCAAAATAGTAGGAGTTACCCCGGCCATGGCAAGTGGCTGCTCCATGAACATCATGATGCAGAAAATGCCCAAAAGAACTTTTGACGTTGGCATAGCGGAACAACATGCGGTAACTTTCTCTGCGGGTCTTGCTGCGGAAGGGCTTATTCCTTTCTGCAACATCTACTCCACCTTTATGCAGCGCGCCTACGATCAGGTTATACATGATGTTGCATTACAAAACCTAAACGTAGTATTCTGCCTCGATCGTGGCGGATTGGTGGGCGATGATGGCGCAACGCACCATGGGGCTTTCGACATTGCCTACATGCGTTCAATTCCGAACATCACAGTGGCAGCCCCCATGAACGAGGAAGAAC